>JAQUTD010000037.1:10693-15366 GCA_028709955.1 Bacteroidales bacterium
TCCGCATAATTATATAAACCAAATTCTACTTCGGCATCTTCAACAGCATCTCCTCCAATATCATTAATCCTAACATAAATCTTTTTTGTTGGTGCATAGTTGGGAAGAAGATTAATTTTTGTATATAAGTCAGTTCCATAGTTAATTTCTTCTTCCGATTTATAATTTGCACCAAAAACAGTTGTATGAACCATCATAGCCCTTTTTGCAGGAGCATCAAACCAGGCCATATTTAGTTCTGGCTGAGGTTCGCAAGCTCCAAGATGATACCATTTCCCCTCAATCCAAACTTCAACCCAAGCATGGTTGTCATCAGTATGAGCCCAGCGAGGAGTGTAGCATTGACGAGCTGGGATTGAAACAGAACGCAGGGCCGTTACTGTAAAGGTTGATTCTTCGCCACAACGTCCATGAGATGTTTTTCGGGTTGATAAAGGAGAAGATGTTCTTCCGTCAGCGGCCTTATAATTTACGTATTCATGGCACCAATGATTAACTTCTAATGCTGCATCATACATAGTCATATTCTTAATCCTATCCTTTAATTCATTAAAAAATACAACTCTTGCACTATCTAAATTTTCATTATTAACTCTATAAACTAAAACAAAATGGCGAAAAATATCTTCAGGGATTCTTTTCCCCCATGAAAAATATTCTCTTGCTTCAAATGCTGTTTTAACTTGAGCATGAAAAAAGTCCTCATCATAATCTGCAATATCACTTAGGGGCATATAAGCTTTAAGAAAAGCCAATGCTTGTTGTTCTTCTTCAGATAATGAATTTTTAGTTTGAGCATGAGTATTAAAAATAAATAGAAATGAAGCACAAAAAAATATAATAAAAGTTAAATTTCTCATATAATTATAATAACTAAGTTTGACTGATTAAAACTAATCATATTCAACAAATCCTAATTTCCTAAAATTTTATTGTATTCAGTAGTGTTTTGCAATAGTTTTGCGGCCTGCTCAACCTCAGGGTCTATCTGAACAAGAGCTTCAATCCTTCCTTTTTGATAATAATATCTAACAACAATTTCTGATAATAGTATTTCTTTTATATCGTCCTTAAACTTAATCAAATCATTCTTCTTATCATTTTCAATCTTTAACTTTAATTCTTCAATGGTATTTTCTATCTCTTGACCATATTTTTCTTTTTTAGACATATCTTCCAATTCACTCAACATCTTTTCTGTTATTGTTGAATATGAATAGTCCTTGTCTTTTATAAAGTCAATAAATTTATTATAAATATCATCGGTTATTTTAAACTCTTTTGCTGGAACAATGGTTGGGTTATTCTTAACAAATTCAGAAGCAAATTCGAAAGCAAGAAATTTGGTAATAATTGCATAGGTTAATGGGCTTGCATATTTTGGCTCAATCAAAACATCTGGCTCAATGCCAAATCCATCATAAACAATTCTACCTCCCTTAGTTTTGAATGCAGTTTTTAATGAATCTGGAATCATATTTGCTTTTCCATTGTTATCTCTATGTGAATAGTCAATTGCTTGAATGCAACGTCCACTTGGAATATAGTATTTTGAAATTGTAACCTTCATCTGAGCATTATAAGTTAGGGGAATTATATTTTGAACCAATCCCTTGCCATATGTTCTTTGTCCCATAATTACAGCTCTATCTAAGTCTTGAAGGCTACCTGCAACAATTTCAGATGCCGATGCCGAATAGTTATCAACTAAAACCACAATAGGAATATTTTTGTCTACAGAAGGATACTGGGTTTTGAAAGATTGATTTTTCTCAGCAATTTTTCCTTTTGTTGAAACAATATTTTGCCCCTTGTCAACAAATATATTAACTATATTAACTGCATCAGTCAATAAACCTCCTCCATTTGCTCTTAAATCAAGAATTAATCCTTTTATATTAGGGTTTTTAGATTTAAGTTCCTTAAATGCATTCAAAACATTATTAGATGCATCTTTAGTAAATTCGTTTAGTTTTATGTAGCCTATTTCGTCTTTAATCATTCCAGAGTAAGGAACATTTCCAAGAGTTATTTCTTCTCTTTTGAAGTTTTTCTCTATTTCTTTTCCATCTCTTAAAACCTTGATTTTAATTTCTGAACCAGCTTGACCTCTAAGAAACTCTCTAACTTGATCGGAGCTTTTTCCTTTTGCCACCTGCCCATTAACCTCCAAAATCAAATCTCCCGCTTTCAAACCTGCTTTGTCTGCTGGAAGTCCTTCATATGGCTCAGAAATAATTATATTGCCATTTTGTTCATGAATTAATGCTCCAATACCTCCATACTGACCCATAAGCTGGAGTTTTACATCCTCAATATCTGATTCCGGGATATAATTAGTGTAGGGATCAAGTTTTGCCAGCATCGCATCAATTGCTGTTTTCATTAGATCTCCTGGATTGATATCATCAACATAATTAAGATGAAGATTTTTATATACTGATGAGAAAATTTCAAGATTTTTTGATAATTCAAATCCTTTATCCTCTTCTTGGGCATTGAGTGTTGAACCAGTTAAAATAAAAGAGAATAGAAGTATAATTAAATTTTTTTGACCCATAAAACTATATTATTAAATTTGTAGCAAAGATACTTCAAACAAACAAATCTAACCTATATTTTATTGTATTAAATGCACTTTTTTGAATAAAAAGTTCCTAAATAGTTATTTTCTTCCTATTTTTGCAAGCTATTAGAAAAAATCTAAAGAAATTAAATAACAACAAATAACTTTTAGTAATGGCTATTATTGGTAGAATTAGAAAAAGAGCTGGTATAGCAGTTGCAATTATTGCAATAGCTATCTTATCATTTATTTTTAGCGACATCTTCACAAAATCAAGTTCCGCACCCAACAATATTGCAACTGTTGATGGTGTAGAAATCACAAATGTTGAGTTTGAAGAAATGTCACTAAACATTGAAACAAACATGAAACAACAGTCCCAAACCGAATCATTAACTCCTGAACAAAGCTATATGGTTCGCCAACAAGCTTATCAAGAGCTGTTAAATGAAAAATTATTAAACAGTGAGTATGAAAAGATTGGCATTACTGTTGGAAAAGAAGAATTAAATGATATGTTTTTTGGAGATTTTGTGCATCCAATGGTAATTCAAAACTTTTCAGATCCAAAAACAGGAAGTTATAATAAACAAGCAGTTTCGCAATATATTGCTCAATTTGATAAACTTCCAAAAGAAGAACAATCATCATGGAAAAACTTTGAAAAATACGTAAAGAAAAGTCGTTTGCAAGAAAAATATGAAAAAATTCTTTCAAAAACTATGTATATGCCTAAATCAATTGCATCTCACTTAAGCAATTTATACGACAAAACAACAAACTCTCGCTACACTCTTCTTTCTTTCACAACCATTGCTGACAATTCAGTTAAGATAGAAGAAGCAGACTACAAAGAATATTACCAAGAACACAAAAACGAATTTAAGCTTAACGAATCAATGCGTGATGCCGAGTTTGTTAAATTCCAAATTGCACCATCACCTGCTGATATCAAAACAATAAACGATTCCGTAATCAGCACATATGCTCAATTCCAACAAATATCCCCTATCGAATTGCCAGGATTTGTTTCAACAGTATCTGATAGAAACTACGATAGTAATTATTATAAAAAGGATGCATTTGCTCAAATAATTCCAGACTCAATTCTTTCAGGAGTTGGTGTTGGAGAATTTATTGCTCCATTCCAAAACGGGACAAATTGGGTAATGGCTAAATTAACATCCATGCAAGCTCGTCCCGACTCAATACGTTTTTCAAGAATACTAATTCTTAACAGCAATGCAGGAGGAGATGTAAAAAGAAACGAAGAGGCTGCAACAAAACTAAAAGATAGCGTTTATTCAATTGTAAGTGCCGATGCTGCTGGATTTGAAAATAATGTTGCTAAATATTCTGATGACCCTGAAGCAAAGAAAAATATGGGGGACTCAGGCTGGCTTTTAGATGGTCAACTACAATCAGACCTTTACAACACAGTTAACTCAACTCCTGTAAATGGAGTATTTGTTTACAATATCCCAAACAATATGGGTTATATGCTTATTAAAGTAACTGGAAAAACAACTCCTGTAAATAAGCTACAACTTGCAACAATAATTATGGAAATACGCCCAAGCGAAAAAACAGTTAATGAAATTCGTGATAAAGCAAATAATTTCTTAGGTTCTGCAACAAACATGGCAGGCTTCACTCAAGCAGCACAAAAACAAAACCTTAATATCTTAACCTCACAAGTTAGAGAGATGGACTACCAACTTAACGGAACTCCTTATGCAAGAGAAATTGTTCGTTGGTTATTCAATAAAGAAACAAACAAAGGAGATGTTGCTCCTGAAGTTTTTGAATTAACAGACATGTTCATTGTCGTTGGACTAAAAGATATAAAAGAAAAAGGCATCCTTCCTCTTGAACAAGTTAAGCCATTTATTGAAAATATGGTAAGATTAGAGAAAAAAGCAGAAACATTAATTAAGAAAGCAGAAACACTAATTTCAACAGAGAAAACAATTGATGCAATTGCTTTGAAAGCAAATACAAAAGTAGATACTGCAGCAAATGTATCCTTTGGAGATCCTTATTTTGTTCAAGCAGGACCTGAAATGAGAGTTTTAGGGACCCTTGCAGCTGCAAAAAATACAGGAAT
>JAQUTD010000038.1 GCA_028709955.1 Bacteroidales bacterium
TTGTGAATTGCTTTTAAGTTTATAAGGAAAAGGTTAAATAAGAAATACGGTAATTTAACTTTTTGGCGAAAAACTTAAATAAGAAAGATGCTAATTTAACTTTTTGCCGAAAAACTTAAATAAGAAAGATTTTATATTAACTTTGCAGGATATTCCTTAAATAAGATTGAGGGTATTATAGTTTTTTCTAATTATTACGAGATATGAAGAATTTTAAGGCTGGAACTTATGTTAATCAAGGCACTTATAAGTGTTTTATTCCAAATTTTATTAATAAGGAATGGATTATGGATGATATGGAGATGATTACTCTTTTAAGCAAGGCTGATAGGATGTTAGGGCGATTGGATATGTATTCAGAGCATATACCTAATATTGATTTGTTTATAAGTATGCATATTATGAAGGAGGCTACTCAATCATCTAAAATTGAAGGTACTCAAACAAATATTGAGGATGCATTATTATCAAAAGAGGATGTTCCATTAGATAAAAGAGAGGATTGGAATGAGGTGCATAATTATATTAATGCTATGAATAATGCTATTGAAATGTTAGGAGAATTACCATTTTCTTCAAGATTAATAAGAAATACACATAAAGTATTATTAGAAGGGGTAAGAGGTAAACATAAGCAGCCTGGTGAATATAGAAAAAGTCAAAATTGGATTGGAGGAAGGAATATTAATGATGCTATTTTTGTCCCACCAATTCATTCTCATATTAATGATTTAATGGACGATTTAGAGAAGTTCGTGCATAACGATAATATTTATATACCAGATTTATTAAAGATTGCAATTATTCACTATCAATTTGAAACTATACATCCATTTTTAGATGGGAATGGGAGGATAGGAAGATTATTAATAACTCTTTATTTAGTAGATAAAGGCATTTTAAAAAGACCAGTTTTATATCTTTCTGATTATTTGGAGAAACGTCGAAACTCTTATTATTCTTTAATGATGAAAGCCAGAGAAGAGAATAATATAAATGATTGGTTAAAGTTCTTTCTAAGTGGTGTAATCGAAACTGCCGAAAATGGAGTTAAGACATTTGAAAAAATCCTTATTCTTCAAAAAGATATTGAAACTAAAATTCAAAGCTTGGGTAGTCGTTCAGCGAATGCTTTAAAAGTCATTAACGAACTTTATATAAGACCAATAACAGATGCAAATACTATATCTGAAATAACTAATTTGAGTTTAGTTTCTTCTTATAAATTAATCACCGAGCTACTAAGAGTGGGAGTTCTCAAAGAAGTTACTGGTGGGAAAAGAAAAAGAATATATATGTTTAGAGATTATATGGATATTTTTAATTGATAACTATGAGGTTATATCAGCTTTTGTTGTGCGATATATGTTATGCCTCACTTTATTTATTATTATCCGATTGATTATTGATGTAAATGAAATAACGGATCACAATTATCGACTTTGTCGCTTTGCTTGCAAAGAATCCCGCACAACGGAGTTTTAAATAAATAAAGTTGAAGAGTTCTGCACTAAGCAAACTTGTCTTAGTGCAACTCTTAAACTATTTAACTTTTGTTGCACCGTTTCACTGCTCTAAGGGGGGTGAAACAGTGAAACAAAACTCATTATCAGATATATAGTAAATTTAGGCATGAAACAAATGTTAAAATCTATTAAGAAATCAAAAAAAAGGGTTTCAAATTATTTTTAATAAATAAAGGGATAGACTTTTGCACTAAGCATTCTTGTCTTAGTGCAAGTCTGAATCTATTAAACTTTTGTTTCCATGTTTCCATGTACTAAGGGGGTGGAAACAAGGACACAAATCTAATTATCAGTGTATTACAAAAATATGTGGACACAAACATAATAAATGTTAAAAACAATGGCAATAGAATTAGAAAAATATAAGGGCAGTCAACAAGGTTTACTTGTCCTAAATGTGGACGACGGAGATTTCAGGATATAATAAACTTAAATCATTGGAAGACGCTAATCAAAAATAATTTTAATAAATAAAGTTGAAGAGTTCTGCACTAAGCAAACTTGTCTTAGTGCAACTCTTAAACTATTTAACTTTTGTTGCACCGTTTCACTGCTCTAAGGGGGGTGAAACAGTGAAACAAAACTCATTATCAGATATATAGTAAATTTAGGCATGAAACAAATGTTAAAATCTATTAAGAAATCAAAAAAAAGGGTTTCAAATTATTTTTAATAAATAAAGGGATAGACTTCTGCACTAAGCAAACTTGTCTTAGTGCAAGTGTGCAAGTTGCCAGAAAACATAAAATAACGGCTTTTGACGGCCTTAAATGTTTTGAAGTGTAGATGGAATAAGGCTCAGGAGATAAGTCGGAAAATAGGCTCTATGATTGAAATTTCGGATATATTGGAAAACATAGCCACTCTTAGGAAAAGTAAAAGGGAAAAGGTAAAAAGTAAAAGGGAAAAAGTTTTTTTATTAAGAAATAAAATATTTATAGGTGGTATATTTTGTGTCAATTATTCTTCTATAATCTTAATTTTTTAGTATTAATTCAACTATGTTTTCTACGTGTTGGGTGTGGGGGAACATATCCACTGGTTGTATTCTGTGGACTGTGTATTTTGCGGATAGCAATTCTATATCTCTTGCTTGGGTTGCTGGGTTGCAACTTATATATATTATTTTCTTTGCTTCAATTTCTAAAAGCTGGTCTATTACGTTTTGAACCATTCCTGCTCGTGGTGGGTCTGTTATGATTAGGTCTGGCTTTCCATTTTCTTCAACAAAGGCTGAATTTAATACCTTAGACATATCGCCTGCAATGAATTTTGTGTTGTTGAGGTTGTTTGCTTGGGAGTTGTGTTTGGCATCGTCTATCGCTTGCTCCACGTATTCTATTCCCACAACTTTTTTAACGTAAGGTGCAACAAAATTAGCTATTGTTCCTGTTCCTGTGTAGAGGTCGTAAACTATATCGTCTTCGTTTAGCTCTGCAAACTCAATTGCTTTTGAATATAACACAAAGGCTTGAAGGGAATTGGTTTGATAGAATGATTTTGCTCCTATCTTAAACTTTAGTTTATCTCTATCTTCTTTAAAGGCTGGCATATATTCTGTTATATGGTCGTTGCCCTTAAAGCATATTATGTCTTGGTCGTATAGGGTGTCGTTAAACTTTGTGTTGATGGCATACATCAATGATGTTATTTCTGGGAACTGTTTTGAGATTGCTTCCAGCATTGGAGAAATTACTTCTGACTCTTGAGCAAATACAACAATAACCATTAGTTCATTATCGTAGGTTGAACGAATAATTATGTTGCGTAGTAGTCCTTGATGCTCTCTTATGTCGTAATAGCTAAGGTTGTTTTCATTAGAATACTGGCGGATGAAGTTTCTGATTAGGTTTGAGGGTTCTCTTTGTAGGGCACAGTATTCGATGTCTAAAACCTTATCGAAGAAACCACTAACATGAAATCCCAATCCCTTGCGTGAGGTGTTAGGCTCAAGTGTTTGAATGTCTTCTTGGGTAAACCATCGTTTGGTTGAAAAGGTAAATTCTAATTTATTGCGATAGAAGAATTGTTTTTCAGATCCAATAATATTATTTGCCTTTGAACAATCGATATGACCTATTCGTTGAAGGGCATCAATAACTTGCTTGTTTTTGAAAAACAGCTGGTCTTCATATTTCATTGTTTGCCACTTACAACCGCCACAAACTCCAAAATGAGGGCACATTGGCTCAACTCTTTTGTCGGATAGCTTGTGAAATTTTATAGCTCTTGCTTGTGCAAAGCTTTTTTTCTTTTTAATAATTTGCACATCAACAATGTCGCCTGGAACAACAAAGGGAATAAAAATAACAAGCTCATTATGTTTAGCAATAGAGTTTCCTTCGCTTGCGGCTTCAATAATCTCTAAGTTCTCTATAATCTCTTGTGTCCTTTGTTTTTTCAATTTCATCGGTGCTATGTATGATTGCTAAATGAAATAAAAAAGAAGCATTGATTGTTTTTTCAAAAACAATGCTTCTTATAATATCTCTAATTAAAAGAATAAATTCTATTTCTCGTCAGAAACAGTAAGCTTTTTTCTACCGTTACGTCTGCGATTAGCTAATAATCTACGACCATTTGCGGTTGCCATTCTGGATCTGAATCCGTGCTTGTTTACTCTTTTTCTGCGTGAAGGTTGGTACGTTCTTTTCATCTTAATTTCTTTTTTTCAGAGTGCAAAAGTACAATATTTATTTTTAACAACAAATATATTAGCATTTTTTTATTTTCTTTTGTTTCTTTTTGAACATTTGGAAAGAATAATTTATATTTGCAAATTCAAATTTGATAGAATTGGGTAAGGAAAAACTACAAAAAAAGTTATGGATACAGCTTTTATAAACAAATTAATGATTTTAAATGATAAGGATTATGATGGACAGATGCATCATAGTTTGTCAAGAACCATTGAAAAGTATCCATATTTTTCACTACTCTACTATTATTATGCTAAAGGGTCAAAAACAATAGGACAAAATATCAACCATAACCTTTCTCTTGCCTCACTATATTCTCCTGACAGAAAACGTTTGCAAGAATTTTTAGATGAAAAAATAGCATTTCAATTCACAACCGAAACTCCTTTGGCTTCAAATATGGATAAGATAAATGCTAAAATTGAAGAATTAAAAAAGCTCTATCCATCTAACCCAGAACTCCACACCAAGCTTCAAGGCAACGACATAATTCAGGAAATTGACTCCTACTCTGAGCCCGATGTTTCAAGCACCCCAACAAAAGCCGAATTGGTTGAAAGATTTATTAAGATTGAAAACCCTAAGGTTAAAAACTTTGAACAGGACAAGGTTAGTCAAAGTGTTAATGAATTGGTTAAGAAAAGTGTTGTTGATGAATATGAAATTGTGACAGAAACAATGGCAAAAGTGTATATAAAGCAAGGAAATTATGATAAGGGGATTAAAATTTATAGGCAATTAATTTTGGCTAATCCAGAAAAAAGTATTTACTTTGCAAATCAAATTAAAAAAATAGAAGAAAATAAATAAGTAAAAACAAAGACATTATGTTCGTAGTTATTTCAGTTTTAATACTAATAGTATGTTTGTTCTTAGGTTTAATAGTACTAATCCAAAATAGTAAGGGTGGTGGTTTAGCAGCCAATTTCCAATCTCAAAGTCAAATTATGGGAGTAAGAAAAACAGCTGATTTCTTAGAACAGGCTTCTTGGGGACTTGCCGTAGGACTATTAGTTCTATGTTTTGCAGCAACAGCTTTTATGCCAGGAAAAAATATGGGCGACAATAAAGGAACAGAACTTAACCCAACAAAGGTTAACACAAACATGCCTGCTCCTCAAAAAGCTCCAACACAAGCTCCTCAACCTATTCAACAATAGAATAAGATATTTAATTTTTCATAATTTGGTTTTTTAAGAGAGTCATCATTTTTTGGTGGCTCTTTTTATTTTCAACAAAAACTTTTCCATTTCTGACGTTTTGTCATATTAATTCATATTAATTTACTTTGGCACATTTATCGTTTACTTAGTAAACATGAAAACAATAATATTATAAAACATAATAAAAATATTAATAACTTAAACTAAAAGAATTATGACAAAAATTAATGTAAAACCCTTAGCTGATAGAGTTTTGGTGAAAGCAGCTGAGGCTGAAACAAAAACTGCTGCAGGAATCATTATTCCCGACACAGCAAAAGAAAAACCAAGCAAAGGTGTAGTTATTGCAGTTGGTGAAGGCAAAAAAGATGAACCAATGACAGTGAAAGTAGGCGATCAGGTTCTTTATGGTAAGTATTCAGGAACTGAAATTACTGTTGATGGAACTGATTATTTGATTATGAGAGAAAGCGATATTTACGCAATACTATAATCATAAAAAGAAATTAAGTTTAATAACTCAAAAATAATAAAAAAATGGCAAAAGATATTTTATATAATGTTGAAGCACGTGAACAACTACGTTTGGGAGTTGATGCTTTAGCAAATGCAGTTAAGGTTACATTAGGACCTAAGGGAAGAAATGTTTTGATAGACAAAAAATATGGTTCTCCACACATAACAAAAGACGGAGTAACTGTTGCAAAAGAAATTGAATTAAAAGACCCAATTCAAAATATGGGAGCTCAATTGGTTAAGGAAGTTGCTTCAAAAACAGCTGACCAAGCAGGTGACGGAACAACAACAGCAACTGTTTTAGCACAAGCTATTGTTAATGCAGGAATAAAGAATGTTACTGCAGGAGCTAATCCAATGGACTTAAAACGTGGGATAGATAAAGCAGTTACTGCAGTTATTGCTGACTTAAAAAAACAATCTCGTTCAATTGGTGATGCAAAAGAAAAAATTGAACAAGTTGCAACAGTATCTGCCAACAATGACTCTTTCATAGGAAAGAAAATTGCAGAAGCAATGGAGAGAGTGAAAAAAGAGGGTGTAATTACCATTGAAGAAGCTAAAGGAGTTGAAACAGAGGTTAAGGTTGTTGAAGGGATGCAATTTGATAGAGGATATCTTTCTCCATATTTTGTTACCGACACAGAAAAAATGGAAGTAGTTTATGAAAATCCATTTATCTTAATCTACGACAAGAAAATTTCTAATATGAAGGAATTCCTCCCTGTTTTGGAAAAAGTTGTTCAAACAGGTCGTCCACTTCTAATTATTGCTGAAGACTTAGACGGAGAAGCAATAGCAACCCTAATTGTAAACCGTTTGAGAGGAAACTTAAAAATTGTTGCAGTTAAGGCCCCAGGCTTTGGAGATAGAAGAAAAGAAATGTTGGAAGACATTGCAATACTAACAGGTGGAGTTGTTATTTCTGAAGAAAAAGGATATAAATTGGAAGATGCATCACTTGAAATGTTAGGTTCTGCAGACAAAATAACAATTGATAAAGATAACACAACAATAGTTTCTGGTCATGGAGAAAAGCCATTGATTGAAGCAAGAGTTAATCAAATTAAATCTCAAATTGAAAAAACAACTTCAGACTACGACAGAGAAAAACTTCAGGAAAGACTTGCAAAATTAGCAGGTGGAGTTGCAGTAATTTATGTTGGAGCAGCCTCAGAGGTTGAAATGAAAGAAAAGAAAGACCGCTTTGATGATGCCCTTCATGCAACAAGAGCTGCAATTGAAGAAGGTATTATTCCTGGAGGAGGAGTTGGATACTTAAGAGCAATTAAATCATTAGATAAGCTTAAGGGTGAGAATGAAGATGAAGATACAGGAATTCAAATTGTTCGTCGTGCACTTGAAGAACCATTACGTCAAATTGTTGAAAATGCAGGCTTGGAAGGAAGTGTTATTGTTAACAAAGTTAAAGAACTTAAGGGTGATAATGGTTTCAATGCAAGAACAGAGGTTTATGAAGACCTACACCAATCGGGAGTTGTTGACCCAACAAAGGTGGCAAGAATTGCATTAGAAAATGCAGCATCAATTGCAAGTATGATTCTAACAACAGAATGTGTGCTTTCAGAAATAAAGGAAGAAACACCTCAAATGCCACAAGCTCCAGGAATGGGCGGAATGGGTGGAATGTACTAAACAACATATTTCATAAGAAAATTAGCCTCCTTAACATTAATGTTGGGAGGCTTTTTTTATTAATAGAAAAAATAATATCTTTGCAACTTAAATCAAAAACCTAAAACCAACATGATACAAAGAATTCAAACTTTATGGTTAGCATTTGTTATAATAGTAACAGGAGCGAGCTTTTTCTTCCCAATTGTAGATTTTGCATTCGATTTCAAATCAATGCCAACTGTTCAACACTACGGACTTTTACCTCAAGAATCAACACCTGACAGCCAACAATTCATCCAAATTACTCCAGCTTGGAGTTTAGTTTTTATGCAAATAGGAGTGTCTATAATTGCTCTAATATCAATATTTTTATATAAAAACAGACAAGTTCAACTAAAGTTTGTTGCAAGTGGACTTCTTTTAGTAACCATTTATATAGCTTTTTTGTTTTTTGTGAAAATTGATGGATTAGAAAAAGCAATTCAACAAGAATACTCGATGCCTCAAATAATTTATAACAAAATTTCAATATCATTTCCAGTTCTCCAACTGCTTCTATTCATAATTGCCCAAAGAGCTATTAGAAAAGATGATAGATTGGTGCGCTCTTCTGATAGATTAAGATAGAGTTATAAATTAAACAAATAATTTTTTTTTAGCTTTTCTTAATTAAGGAAAGCAATTCTTTCATTTCTTGCATCTTTGTTAGATAAGCAATAGAGGTATATATAGTTACTCCGAGAATAACTCCCAAAAGAAGCTTAATTATTAGGTTTGTTTCTAAATAATTTAGTGAATAAACCGCAACTCCCATTATAGCAGATAGTACAAATATTTTAAGCAAGTCTTTGATTTGATCTGTTATTTTAAACTCAATTAGTTTGGATGCAAAATATGTGTTGAGCATAAGGTTTATGGCTGCATAAACAATCAAACTCAAACAAACATAATATATTCCAAAAGGTAAGCTGATAAAAAGTAAGGCTATCCCTATTATTTTCTTAACAATTTCTAATTTAAAGAACATATCGCTACGTCCCTTAACTTGCATAAGGTTTTGATTTATGGCGTTAAGAGGGTAGAACATATAGTAAATGCAAAGTATTTGTAGAATAGGAACTACTCCCTTCCATTTGTCTGTTAAAACAATAATTATGAATGGTTCTGCCATTGCAGCGAGGCCGAGCATTAGTGGAAAAATTATAAATGCTGAAAGTCTTATATATTTTCTATACACATTTTTAAGTCTTTGGTTGTCGTCTTGAATTGAAGACATAATGGGGTATGACACTCTCCAAATTATTCCTGTTAGATTGGATGAAGGAAATTGAGCAAACTGGTCGGCTCTTGAATAATAGCCAAGTGTGGTTGCGGAAAATTGTTTTCCAATAACAAGGGTGTAGAGGTTAAGATAGATGGTGTGTAGGAGGTTGGCTGAAAGAATTTTTGAACCGAAACTGAATAATTTTTTAAAGGATTGCTTTGAAAACACTTTCTTTGGTCGCCAAGGTTCAAAATACCAAAATAATGATGTTTGAATTATGTTTATTGTTGTAAATTGAAAAACCAATGCCCAAACTCCATAGCCCTTATAAGCTAAAACAATTCCCACAACTGCTCCCACACAAACTCCAATCAGAGAAGCTTTTGCCTGAGTTTTAAAATCAATATTTATTGTGAGGATTGCCTTTTGAACAACTTGAAATGATAGGATTATAAGATTTATTGACATTACTTGAATTACCAATTTAAGCTTAGCAATGTTGTAGAAATCAGATATTAAAGTTGAGCTAAAGAAGAATATTAGAGCAAGAAATATACCTACTGTTATGTTGAAATAGAATACTGTTGAGTAGTCGGTTTCATTTCTGTCTTTTTTTTGAATTAATGCATTACTAAATCCTCCATCGGTGAAGGTTTGTGCAAGTGCCATAAAAATTGCAAGCATGCTAATTAATCCATAGTCGGATGGAAATAGAAGACGTGCAATTATAATTTGAACAAAAAACTGAACAATTTGGACTGAAAATCTTTCAATTGCACTCCAAATAACCCCATTTACTGTCTTTTGTTTTATATCCATCAATTGCAAAATTAATATAATTATACTAATGGCAAACTAAAAAATAATTATATTTGCAGATTAATTGAACTATTAATTTTAAGTAGATTATTTATGTTTAACACAAAATACATTTTCGTTACAGGGGGAGTAACCTCTTCTTTAGGAAAAGGAATTATGGCCTCTTCACTTGCTTTGCTGCTAAAACTCAGAGGATATTCGGTTACTATCCAAAAGCTCGACCCTTATTTGAATGTTGACCCAGGAACCCTCAATCCATACGAACACGGAGAATGTTTTGTGACCGAAGATGGAGCTGAAACTGACCTTGACCTTGGACATTATGAACGTTTTACAAATGTTAGAACCTCTCAGGCTAACAATGTTACAACAGGCAGAATTTACCAAACCGTTATTGAAAAAGAAAGAAAGGGAGATTATCTTGGGGGAACGGTTCAAGTTATTCCACATGTTACTGATGAAATTAAAAGAAGAATTCAAATACTTGGAAACACCAACAAATACGACTTTGTTATAACAGAGCTTGGTGGTGTTGTTGGAGATATTGAATCTTTGCCATTTATTGAATCGGTTCGTCAGATGAAATGGGAATTAGGAAAAAATGTGGTAGTTATTCACCTAACCTACATTCCGTATCTTGCTGCAGCAGGAGAATTAAAAACAAAACCTACTCAACACTCTGTTAAGGAAATGTTGGAACAAGGAGTGCAACCAGACATAATTGTTTGCCGAACTGAACATAAACTTCATGAAGGGATTAAAGATAAAATAGCACTCTTTTGCAATGTAGATAAAAACAATGTTATTGAATCTATGGATGCACCAACCATTTATGAGGTGCCTCTAAATATGTTGAAGGAAAAGCTTGACATACAGGTTCTAAATCTTTTGGGAGTTAAAGCACAAGGAGAACCAAACCTTGAAAAATGGAAAAGTTTTCTCTATAAACTCAACAATCCAATTAATGAAGTTAATATAGGCTTAATTGGTAAATATGTTGAATTGAAGGATGCCTATAAATCAATTTCAGAATCTTTTATTCACGCAGGAGCCTCTCTACAATGTAAGGTTAAATTAAAACTAATACATTCCGAACTATTGGAAAAGAGTGAACAAATATGTGTTGAAGAGCTTAGTGGATTGGATGGAATATTGGTTGCCCCTGGTTTTGGAGCTCGTGGCATTGAAGGAAAATTATGTGCAATAAAATATGCAAGAGAAAACAATATACCTTTCTTTGGAATATGTTTGGGAATGCAAATGGCAGTTGTTGAATTTGCAAGAAATGTTTTGAAAATGAAAGATGCTCATTCAGTTGAAATGCTTCCAAGCACAAAACACCCAGTAATAGACATGATGGAAGAGCAAAAGAAAATAACAAATATGGGAGGAACTATGCGTCTTGGAGCCTACCCATGTAAGTTGAAGAAAGGCTCAAAGATTTATAATGCTTATGGTCAAGAAAACATATCAGAGCGTCATCGTCATCGCTATGAATTTAATAATAAATTCCTAAAAGACTTTGAAGAGGCAGGAATGATTGCAACAGGAATAAACCCAGATTCAAGTCTTGTGGAAGTTATTGAACTAACCAATCATCCATACTTTATTGGGGTTCAATTTCATCCTGAATATAAATCAACAGTTGAGGAACCACATCCACTATTTATTTCCTTCATTAAAGCAGCAATGAAAAAATAAAGAAATAAACTTTAAACTATGAGTGTTGAAGCCATAGCTCTAATAATCTTTATTCTAACATATATTGGAATTGTATTTACACGACTTCCAAACGTAAATATTGACAGACCCTCAGCAGCTTTCACAGGAGCAGTTCTTATGATTTTGTTGGGGGTTATTAGTTTGGAAGATGCGGTTAGGGCAATAGATTATAATACCATAACCCTATTGCTTGGGATGATGATAATTGTTTCAACCCTAAAAATAGAAGGGTTTTTCTCACTTTTGGCCTCAAAAACCATATCCTATGCACAAACCAGAACCAAACTACTTATTCTAATTGTATTTATTACAGGGATAGCCTCAGCATTTTTAGTGAATGATGCCGTAGTTCTCCTTTTCACACCAGTTATTATTTCAATTTGCATCAAATCCAATCTTAATCCCGTCCCATTCCTAATTGCAGAAATTCTATCCTCCAACACTGGCTCAGTGATGACAATAACAGGAAATCCTCAAAATATGTTGATAGGAATAAACTCAGGAATATCATATTTAGATTTTATGATAAAACTGCTTCCCATTTCAATTCTTGGAATGATATTAATAATAATTATTGTTAAACTATTCTATAAGAAAACCTTTTCCGATTCAACACCACTTCACTATCATTCCCAATTTGTGTATTCATTCAAAAAAATGAAACGCTCCCTAATAGTGTTTTTGCTGGTTGTTGTAGGTTTTTTTGTGGGCTATCTGTTCAATTTATCAATTCCAATGGTAGCACTAAGTGGAGGAGCTCTAATAATGCTTATTGGAAAAGCAAAACCCTCAAATGTTATTAAGGATGTTGATTGGGTGCTGTTGCTTTTCTTCGCCTCGTTGTTTATTGTTGTAGGTGCAGTTCAAAATATTGGATTATTGGACAGGTTTTTGGAGATAGAGCTTACAGAAAATGCAAAAGGAATATTAGGCCTACATGGACTTAGCCTTTTTATGACACAAATAGTGAGCAATGTTCCCTACAATGTGCTTATGATTCCAATAATGGAAGTTGTGGATAGTGAAAAATTGTGGCTTTGTTTAGCATCAAGTTCAACACTTGCAGGAAATGCAACAATAATTGGAGCAATGGCAAACCTAATTGTTATTGAGGGAGCTGAAAAAGAAAATATAAAGATAAGCTTTTGGGAATTTTTCAAAGTTGGAATAATAGTAACCCTAACCTCATTTGTAATTTCAATTCTCTATTTCCTAATTTAAATTACCCCCAACTCCATTTCAAAATAAGTCAAGGAAAAAATAATTTATATTAAGGAAAAAAATATTTTTATTAAGGAAAAATCTTTTTTTATTAAGGAAAAATTTTGAGTAAGTTTTTTTAGTCAGAATCAAGATTTATAGGATTAATAGGATTAGACAGAAGAGGTGAAAGGTTTGTAGAAAATAAAAAAATAGGCTGTCTCGTGAATTTTGAGACAGCCTATTTAGTATTTTTGTAGAAATCTATCTTATCTTAAAATTATCTTTTGATAAGTTTTTGAGAAGAAGTTTGTCCGTCTTTTACTATTTGAATCATATACATACCAGTTTGAAGGTCGTTGATTGAAATAGTTTCGTTAGTTGATTTAACAACTTTTGAAATTAAAGTTCTTCCTAACATATCAATAACTTTTATTTCAGCACCATTAGCATCAGAAATAGTAACGAAATCATTAGCAGGGTTTGGATAAACTCCAAAAGAAGCATTATTTTCAACTTCATTAATTGATAATGCACTTCCTAAGATTTTAACATTATCAAGAAATCCTATGTTTTTATCATTTGAAATTAGTCTAAAGGCAATTCTTACTGTGCCTGTGTAAGTAGATAAGTCAATGGTTTGTGTATTAAATGCAGCAGGAATTTCTGTAAGAGTTTGTAGTAATGTGGTAAAATCAGATGGTTCTGTTCCTCCAGTTGATAATTTTATTTCCATACTTTCTAAATACTCAGCTTCATAAGAAGCTATATCAAATTGCAAATAGTTATTACCTTGAAGATTAATTCTACTTGTAACTAACCACCTGTCTGCTTGTCCAGCTGGATCAAACCATGAAGTTGATGCAGCAGCATATTCAGTTTCTGATATTTGAGTTATTGCCCATGCTTCATTATTTGGGAACATATTAACATTATGAGCTTGTAAACCATCAACATTATGTAGTCTCCAATCAGCAGGTAATACTCCTGTGTTGAAATCATAAGTTAATGATACTGCAGGTAAGTTAGGGTTAACAATAGCAATTGAAACAACGTCACCTGTACCAACAAGAGCTACTGTAAAATTATATTCTAGACCGTCAGCCATAACATAATCATCCATTCTACCTTGTCCAGCAACCCACATTCTGTCACCAGCTGTTGGATTAGTTACAACCCAATCGTAAGTGTCTGCAGGAACATCAATAGTAATTGTAGTGTTCATAACAATATTTGTAGTTGTTAATGAACCATCAGCATTTGTTGGAATTTTGTACTCAAAAGCTGCATAAGTAGCTGCAGGAACATCTCCAGATTCAGTTAATGCACCAGTTGCTGGAATTTCAACTCCAAAAGCAGTTGCATCAGCATCAAGTAATAATTGGTAACCTGATCCATCTCCCCAAACATCACCAGCAGTTAGAGAAACACGTGCAAAACCTGCAGGAATTGGATCCTTTGTGTTATTAACTACTTTGAAAGTTGTTGGAACGTGATTAGGATTAACAACTTGTTTTTGACCAGCATCAACAGATGCTTTTCTTGCACTCATTAAATTAGTATTTTGAGCGTTAACAACGCCAAAACATAACACTAATGATAGAAAAAGTAAACTTTTTTTCATTTTTCATTTGTTTTTAGAAGCTTGTAGGTCATTTAATAGAACCTACTCACTCGAATTAATAATTTTGTTTATATGTACTTAAATTTATGTTTTTATAGTAATACGGTGCAAATATAGTAATAATTTTCCCAATATGATGCATCAAAAATAAAAATAAAATGGACTATTTAGATGTTATATTCTGATTTAATTGTTTTTATCTCTTAATCAAAGATTAAATATAGGATTTTTACATTAATCTTTAATATGAAAATTCTTATTGAGAATAAAATTATATATACCTTTGCAACCCTAAATTTAAAATATTTAATATAAAAACAACAAACAAATGAAAAAAATTACTTTATTTATCCTTGCTTTAGGATTAACAATGGGCGCTATGGCTCAAAAAGCTAATGTAAGTTCAACTACATTAACTTCAAATTTAGAAGTTAGACAAGCAGAAATGAAATTTGGTGTTAAAACAGATGCTGCAAAAACTCCTTCAATTTACAAACCATCTGCATTTAGTTCTTGTGGTTCTACAGATACTCCTAAAATTTATACTACCATTACTGATGGTGGAGATACTTTATATGTAACTGGTTCAAATGGTTCTTTCTTTGGATTTGCACAACATTTTCCTGTAACTGCAACTGTAACTGGTGTTGCTGCTGTTCTTGTTAAGGCATTTAATGGAGATGATATTGCAACTGATGTTTTGCTTACAAATGCTGATTTTTCTCAAACATTGGCAACAACAACTTACCAACCAGCAACAATAGACGGAAGTGCTTTTGCTGTTTATCAATATACTTTTTCTGCTCCAGTAGCTAATGCATCAAATTTTAATGTTGCAATCAAGATTCCTGAATACACTCAAACTTCTACTGATATTCTTCTTGCAACAACAGCAGTTGGTTGTTCTTCAGGTTTAACAAGATATATTTACTATCAAAACGCTTGGGCAGATATAACTACAATGTTTACTACATTTGATGCTGATTTTATGTTGTTTCCAATTGTTGAAGGTAATGTAAATGGTTTAAACAATGTTGATGTTAATTCTTTAACTTATGTTTATCCAAATCCTGCTAAAGATCAAGTAATGTTAGCTTCTTCTTTCAATATGGATAAAGTAGAAATCTTTAACATAATGGGACAAAAA
>JAQUTD010000039.1 GCA_028709955.1 Bacteroidales bacterium
AAACGTGGTGAAAATTCTTGAGTCATTCCTAACATATCGTGAAGAACAAGAACTTGGCCATCAACCCCACCTCCTGCACCAATTCCTATAACGGGAATTCTTAATTCAGAAGCTACTTTAGTTGCTAAATTTGCAGGAATTTTTTCTAAAACAAGAGCAAAACAGCCGGCATCTTCTAATGCATGTGCATCTTCCAATAGTTTTGTTGATTCTTCTTCTGAAGTTGCTCGAACAACATAGGTTCCAAATTTATTTATAGATTGAGGGGTTAGTCCTAAATGTCCCATAACGGGAATCCCTGCTGAAAGAATTCTATTGACAGATTCTAATATTTCTTTACCTCCTTCGAGTTTTACTGCATTTGCTTCTGTTTCCTTCATTATTTTTATGGCAGAACAAAGTGCTTCTTTTGAATTTCCTTGGTAAGTACCAAATGGAAGATCAACAACAACCAATGCTCTATCGGTTCCTCTAACAACTGAGCCTGCATGATATATCATTGCATCAAGAGTAATTGGGAGTGTGGTTTCATATCCTGCCATAACGTTGGCAGCTGAATCGCCAACAAGGATTACGTCAATTTTGGCAGCATCAACAAGTTTAGCCATTGTATAATCATAGGCTGTTAGCATAGAAATTTTCTCTCCTCTTGTCTTCATTGATTGCAAAACGTGAACTGTAATTTTTTTTATATTTTCTTTATTGATAGCTGACATTATTTCAATTTTTTTTATTAATTATTTGGCAAAATTAGAAATAAAAACAATCAAATTATTGTTTTTGGTATTTATTTTAAAATGGATATACCTTTGGTCGAAAAAATATAAGTACTTTTGTATCTAAATTAAATATTATGTACGAATTTATTGAAGGAAAATTTGAATTAAAAAATCCATCATTTGTAGTTATAAATGCAAATGGGATAGGTTATCATATTGAAATAAGTTTAACAACATATTCAGAAATAAAGAATTTGGATAGTGGAAAAATATTAACCTATTATGTAGTTAGGGAAGATGCCCACCAATTGTTTGGGTTTTCCACTATTAAGGAAAGACAATTATTTCGTCACCTTATTTCTGTTAATGGCATTGGAGTGAATACTGCTCGCATGATGCTTTCTTCAATGAACACAGATGAATTGCTTGTGGCTATTGTAAAAGAGAATGTTAATGCAATAAAACAAGTTAAGGGAATTGGGCAAAAAACAGCTCAAAGAGTGATTTTAGAGCTTAAGGACCCTTTGTCTAAATTAGATATTGAAATTATTAATACAAACACAATAAGCAATAAAAAATACGAAGAGGCGTTATTAGCATTACAAACATTAGGTTTCAATAAAATTATTGTGGAAAAAGCAATTGAAAAGATTATTGAAAACAATCCTGATGCAAGTGTTGAATTACTGATTAAACAAGCTTTAAAAGTATTATAGTAGACTGTTTTGATGAAAATAAAAAATAGTAGCTGGAGGGTTTTATTCCTATTTGTTATTTTAATTTCTTACTTTTTCCCAACAAGAGGTTACTCAAATGTGCTACCTTATAATTCTTCAAACCCCGATAGTACTCGCTATGGCATTGAAGGGAACAGTCCACTTCATCTTAGCAATCCTTCCAATATAACAACTTCAATTGAATTCGATGCAAAAAACAATGAATATATTCTTATAAAGAGAATAGGCAATTTAGTTATTGAAAGAAGAGTCTTATCTTTTGCTGAATATCAGAATTACGATATGGACCAGATGATAAACGATTACTGGAAAAATCGTTCTTCATCATCTAAAATGACAGCATCAAATGAAGGAGTCCTAGACAATCTTATCCCTCAATTAAGAGTAAATTCAGAATTGTTTGAAACAATTTTTGGAGGACAAACTATTGATATAAGACCAGCGGGAAGTGCTGAATTAAAATTTGCTATTGTTAACAATAATAGAGAAGATCTTTCAATTCAAGAAAACCAGAGAAGCGTAACAAGATTCGACTTTGAAGAAAATATTCAATTAAATGTTACTGCAAAAATTGGAGAGGCAATTTCCTTTGGACTTAATTACAACACTGGAGCCACTTTTTCTTTTGAAAATGAGTTAAAATTAAAGTATGAGGGAAAGGAGGATAATATTATTCAAGCTATTGAAGCTGGTCATATTAACTTCCCATTACCAACATCCTTAATTCAAGGCTCCCAAACTTTGTTTGGGGTTAAAACCAAACTGAAATTCGGAAAACTTTTCTTAGACGCCGTTTTTTCAGAACAAAAATCACAATCAAATAGTGTGACGGTTGAAGGAGGGGCTCAAACGAGGGAGTTTAAATTTAAGGCCGATGAGTATGAAGTAAATAAACATTTTTTTATTTCACAATATTTCTACGAAAACTTCAATAATGCAATGGCGTCTCTTCCCTTAATTAATTCAAATGTCAACATTATTAAAATTGAAGTTTGGAGAACAAATGTAGGGGCAGCCATAAATGAAAATCGTAATATTATTGCTTATGCCGATTTGGGAGAAAAGAAACCTTTTGGACAAAACCCATATATTGAAAACCCAATGGGGCTATATTACCCAGACTGGAAAAAATCAAACGATTTATTATCTGTTGTTAATATAGATAACATTAGAAATATTAATAATGTAAGTTCTTATTTGCAATCTATGGGTTTTGTTTCAGGACAAAACTACGAGAAAATTGAAAGTGCAAGAAAACTAAGTTCATCTGAATATTCATTTAACTCAAGGCTTGGTTTTATATCATTAAATCAACCATTAAGTAACGATCAAGTTTTAGCTGTTGCATTTCGCTATCAAATAATTGGGGATACAACCATATATCAGGTTGGAGAATTTTCAGACGAAGGAATAAATGATCCAAACTCATTAGTAGTTAAACTATTAAAAAGCTCAACATTAAACGTTAGAAATCCAATGTGGAAACTAATGATGAAGAATATCTATTCACTGCAAGCATACCAAATTCAAAGAGAAGATTTCAGATTAAACATTCTTTATCAAGGAGATGACCAAGGAATTCCAACAGGGTATTTTAGTGAGGGGAACAAAAAGGGAGTCCCACTTCTTCAAATATTTGGCTTAGACAGGATGGATAACCAACAAAATGCATACTCTGATGGAGTATTTGATTTTATTGATAATGCTATAATTAATGGGGGGACAATTGTTGCTGATAGGGGTATTGTAATCTTCCCATTTGTTGAGCCATTTGGGAAGGATCTTCGCTCAATTCTGAATGACGACGATATTGCAAATAAATATTGCTTTGACTCACTTTATACCCTAACTATTTCTCAAGCTCAACAATACCCTGATAAAAATAAGTATTATTTAGAAGGAAGGTATAAATCTGAATCTGGCTCCGAAATATCTTTAAACGGAATGAATATTCCACAAGGTT
This sequence comes from Bacteroidales bacterium, assembly GCA_028709955.1. GTDB lineage: Bacteria > Bacteroidota > Bacteroidia > Bacteroidales > P3 > UBA10566. Next base: position 3,420 of record JAQUTD010000039.1, read on the forward strand.
CAGTGAAGGTTATGGCAGGAGGAATTGCATTAGTGGAGGGTGTTGACTACACTGTTGACTATGCAATGGGAAGGGTTAAAATTATTAATCAAGGATATTTAAGTTCAGGGACTCCAATAACTGTTTCTACTGAAAGTCATGAATTATTTAGCATGACAACAAAAAGAATGATGGGACTAAGAGCAAGTTATGAACTAAATAAAGATTTTAACCTCGGAGCGACTCTTTTAAACCTTCATGAAAGTCCTATCACTTCAAAAGTGAATTATGGAGAAGAGCCAATGAGTAACACCCTTTGGGGATTTGATTTCAATTACAAAAAAGAAGTAAATTTTATTACAAAACTTATAGATTTACTTCCTTTCTACTCAACAAACGCGGCTTCTACTCTTTCTCTAACTGGTGAGTTTGCACAATTCATTCCAGGAAACCCATCCGTGATAGGAAATTCTGGAACTGCATATATTGACGACTTTGAAGCTGCTAAAACCTCAATCGATTTAAGAGCAATTGGTGCATGGCATTTAGCTAGTACACCTCAAGATTATTCTTCTTCAAATCCTCTTTTCCCTGAAACAATTCCTTCATCAGGTTTGGAATATGGATTTAATAGAGCAAAAATTGCTTGGTACAGTATTGATGATATTTTTTATGGATCAACAGCTCCCTCAAACATAAATAAAGAAGATCGCTCTAAACCCTATGCTCGACAGATTTTAGAAAGGGAGGTTCATCCAAATAAAGAAATTGCATCAGGTCAGCCAACTAACATTAGAGAATTCAACTTAGCTTTTTATCCTAATGAAAGAGGACCCTACAACTATGACACAACTAGCATATATTCATATGGTTTAAATCCTGACGGCTCGTTAGTAAACCCAGAAACGCGTTGGGGCGGAATTATGAGGAAACTTGAAGCAACTGATTTTGAGTCAGCAAATATTGAATATATTGAATTTTGGTTAATGGACCCTTTTATAGGAGAAGAGAGTCCTGAAGGGGGTAAACTATATTTCAATATTGGAGATATTTCAGAAGATATTTTGAAAGATGGAAGAAAAAGTTTCGAAAACGGATTACCAACAACATCAACTTCTATTGATGTTGACACTACAATTTGGGGGCTTGTTCCAAAGCAACAAGCTATAGTTAATGCTTTTGACAACAACCCAACTTCAAGGCAATATCAAGATATAGGCTACGATGGGCTTTCCTCAACAAATGAGTCAACTTTTTTTAATAGGTTCATACAAATTGCACAACAGCAATTGGATAATGATGCTTTTACAAAATTAATATCAGATCCCTCTGCTGATGACTTCCGATATTTTAGAAGCACGTATTACGATAATAATAATATTAAGATAACAGATCGTTATAAATATTTTAATAATGCAGAAGGCAATTCCGCAATAACAGATAATTCAACAGAATTGTATTCCACTCAACAAACTTCACTTCCAAACGTTGAAGACATTAATCAAGATAATACACTTAGCGAATCTGAAAACTATTATGAATATTCAATAGATCTTGATCCAAATAATTTGGTTGTTGGTCAAAACTACATTACAGATATTCAAAACGCCACTAACATTGCACTCCCAAATGGAGAATATACTGAATGTAAATGGTATCAATTCAAAATCCCAATTCGTAATCCTCAAAAAACAGTTGGATCAATGCAAGGGTTTCAATCCATTCGTTTTATTAGAATGTTTTTAAAAGATTTTAAAAAGCCTCTCATACTTCGTTTTGCAACCTTTGAACTTGTTAGTGGAGATTGGAGAAAATATTCTGATAATCTTCTATCGCCAGGGCACTATCCTTCAGGCACTCAAACCGAAAGCACAACATTTACTGTTGCCTCTGTAAATATTGAAGAAAACGGTAAAAAAACACCTGTCCCTTATGTTCTACCCCCAGGAATTGATAGGGAAAAAAGATATAATTCTACAAGTTTTCAGCAAATGAATGAACAATCTCTAAGCATGAAAGTTACTGACCTTTCCGATGGGGATGCAAGAGCTATTTACAAAACTGCAGAATTAGATATGCGTCAATATAAAAAGCTCAAAATGTTTGTTCATGCCGAAAAAATGTTGGAGAAGGATAGTTATAGGAATGGAGAAGTTAGTTTGTTCGTTCGTTTAGGATCAGATTTCACTAATAATTACTATGAATATGAACTCCCTTTAAACTTTACTCCTTGGTATACTGGAGCATCAAACAGCGAAGCAATTTGGCCTGAGTCAAATAATGTTGAAATTGATTTAGAAAAAATAGTAAAGGTTAAAGAAAATAGAAATGCCAAAGTTCGTTCGGGAGACAATTCAACAACTTCACTTCTTCCTTATTATGAAATTGTTGATGGAAGAAAGATAACCGTTCTTGGATCTCCAAGCATAAGCAATGTTAAAGTTATGATGATTGGAGTTAGAAATCCCAAAAAAATACATATAAATGACAATGATGATATGATGCCAAAAAGCATTGAAGTATGGATAAATGAATTACGATTAACCGATTTCAACAAATCATCAGGTTGGGCTGCAACTGGATTTGCAAGGACAAACTTAGCAGATTTAGGTGACCTATCTCTTTCTGGTTCATATCGTTCAGCAGGTTTTGGTAGCTTAGAACAATCTATTTCTGAAATATCACAAGATAACGTAGGAGCTTTTGACATTTCAACAAATCTTGAATTAGGAAAATTTTTCAAAAAAGAAACTGGGGTAAAACTTCCAATGCATTTTGACTATTCTCAACAAGTTAGTAATCCAAGATACAACCCCTTAGATCCAGACGTATTATTGAAAAACGATCTATTGACCTACAAAACCGAGAAGGAAAAAGATTCAATAAGGAATATGGTTCAAGATTTCACCGCTCGTACGAACCTCAATTTTATGAATGTTCGTAAGGAAAAAATGCCTACTGTGGATTCAAAACAATATTTATTAGGAATAGAAAATTTTGATGCATCCTATTCATATTCTAACATATATCGTAGAGATGTGGATATAGCATATAATTCTAAAACGCAACATAGAGGGGGAATTAATTACAACTATAATTTCAAGCCAAAACCAATAAGACCATTCAATAAGGTCAAACTTTTTCAACCTAGAGCCTTTGCAATTCTTAAAGACTTAACATTCAACTATAAGCCAAGAAACATAACAATTAGAACTGAAGCCGTTAGAGATTTTGAAGAAACCCTAATCCGTCCAAAAAGTCAGGGTATTATTATTATGGAACCATATTATTTCAAACAATTCTATTGGAATAGGGTATATACTTTTGGCTACGATATAACTCAAAACTTAAAGCTTACTTATAACGCATCAATGAATGCACGAATTGATGAACCTCGTGGGAAAATTGACACAAGAGAAAAGAAAGACTCTGTTTGGGCTTCTGTTTTTGATCTTGGAAGAGCTCAACAATATAGACAAAAAACTGATATTAACTTCAACGTACCTATTAATAAAATTCCTTTCATGGAATGGATAAGGGTAAGTACTATTTATAATGGAGAATATATTTTTACCGGTTCAACTCAAGCCTTAGAAAGATTGGGAAACACAATAGAAAACACTTCACGTTATTCAATTAATACTAATTTAAGCTTTAGCTCAATCTACAATAAAATTCCATTTATTAAGAGAGCTTTGTCAGACAGGAAAACTCCTCAACCAAAAAAAGCTAACACTACTCCACCAAGAAGAGAAAATGAGAAAAACTCCGAAGATAAAAACACAGGTTCCACAAAAGATTCAAACCAAAAACAAGATTCAGTAGAATCCATTGCAGTTAAAATATTCAAAAAGGTAGGGAACTATTCTATAAGATTGCTTACCAGTGTTAAACAAGCAAGTTTAAACTATTCTGAAAGCAATGGTACTTATATACCCGGTTTTATGCCGGTTTCAAAAATAATTGGAATGTCTCCAAATAATGGATGGGCTCCGGGCTTCGGATTTGTTTTTGGATCTCAAGCAAATATTATGGATAGGGCTATTGAAAGGGGTTGGCTATCTACAGATTCCCTTCAAAATAATGCATTCCAAACCAAAAGGAATATCACAATGAATGGACAAATTACAATTGAGCCACTCAAAGATTTTAAAATAAATGTAAAATTTAATAGGACAGAATCAGAAAACTATGTTGCATATTATAAATATGATGGGGTGTATAATAGAGTGGTTGGACCTCTATCTCCGACAAAAACAGGGAATTTCAGTACATCAATTATAACAATATCGACTCTTTTCTCTCCAATTGGTGAAGATAATACCAGCTCAGTTTACCAAGATTTTTTAGAATATAGGGATATTATTGCTTCAAGACTTTCGCAAAATAACCCAAACTCATCTGGGGTGATGACCTTAGATACAAATAATGGTAAATATTATCCCGATGGCTATGGAGCGACATCTCAACAGGTCTTAATTCCTGCTTTCCTTGCTGCCTACACAAAAACAGATCCAAACAAGAGATCTCTAAATCCTTTCAATAAAATACCCCTTCCTAATTGGACAATTGACTATAATGGATTGTCTAAATTAGATTTTTTTAAGAAATGGGTCAACTCCATTACTCTTTCAAACGGCTACACTTCAACCTATAATGTTGGCTCTTTTACTTCAGACATTAGAGTACCCGCTAATAACCCAAAATATGATTATGGAACAGAGTGGATTAGAAATGAATTAAATAATAACTATTTACCAAAGGATGTTATTGATAATATAACTATCAATGAATCCTTTAGTCCTCTCATAAAGGTTGATATGAACCTTAAGAATAGCATGCAAGCTAATTTCGAAATACGAAAAGATAGAAATCTATCACTAAGTTTTTCTAATAACCAATTAACAGAAATGAGTAGACTTTCATACGTTATTGGTGGAGGATATAGATTTAAAGATGTTACTATTAACATTCGTTCTGGAGAAAGTTCAAGAGAGTTGAAGAGCGATATTGATTTAAAAGCTACATTAACGTGGAATAAGAACACAACAATACTAAGGAAAATTGACCAAAAAGTTAATCTAATGTCCTCAGGTTCTGATGTACTCAACATAAATATTCAAGGTGAGTATACTATATCTGAAAAAATTATGCTGACTGCTTTCTTTGAAATGACAATAAATACTCCATATGTATCAAACGCATATCCTAACTCAATGACCCAAGGAGGTTTTAAGCTAAGGCTAATTCTATAGAAATTAATCTGCATAAAAAATTCCTAATTTTTAAATTAAATTTTCTAACTCTTAATTTCATAATTAGAATTCAAGGATTATATTTATTATAAAGGACTTTATACATTTTAAGGGACAAGGAAATAGCTATTATTTCAAATAATATTTGTAAGTTTGCAAGTTAGAAATTAATAAAAATACAAAAGAAAATATAATGTACATATTGTTTTTAAAAGAGTTAAATAGTTTTCTTTCATCGCTCATTGGCTACATAACTATTATTGTTTTCCTTGTTGTGATGGGTCTATTCCTTTGGGTTTTGCCAATGGAGTTTAATGTTTTGACATTTGGATATGCTGGCATTGATGGATTGTTTATTATTGCTCCATGGGTATTTCTTTTTATTATACCTGCAATTACAATGAAAATGTTTGCAGAAGAAAGAAAAAATGGGACTATTGAGCTTTTGCTTACAAAACCTTTAAGTGATATTTCAATAATAGCTGCAAAATTCTTAGCAGGGCTTTGTTTGGTAGTTTTCACAATTCTTCCAACCTTAGTATATATAATTGCAGTATATCAACTTGGTTCTCCAAAAGGCAATCTTGACCTTGGGGGTATTATTGGATCTTATATTGGTCTAATATTTCTGGGAGGTGTTTTCGTTTCAATTGGAATTTTTGCATCCTCAATAACCAATAATCAAATAATAGCTTTCATAGTTGCGGTACTGCTTTCAGCATTTTCATACATAGGGTTTGATGCAATCACAAGCATGGGAATTTTTTCAGATGCTGACCTAATTATTAAGTCAATCGGCATTAACTATCATTATGTTTCAATAAGTAGAGGAGTAATTGATTCGAGAGATGTTATTTATTATCTTAGTGCAATGGCATTTTTTATGCTTCTAACTAAGATTAGCTTGGAAAGTAGAAATTGGAAGAAATAAGGAAATAGGAATATGAAGAAATATAATTTTTTAACAAAAATATTTGCTAAAGCAGATGCTAAATCAGACGTAAAGCGTTCACATATACTCCAACTTGTTGTTGGCTTGGTTATAATAATTTTCTTGAATGTTGTTGGCTTCTATTTCTTCACAAGAATTGACCTGACAAGTGAAAAACGTTATACCCTTTCTGATTCATCAAAAAAACTCTTGAAAGGAGTTGATGATATTGTTTTCATTCGTTGCTATTTGGAAGGAGATATACCTGCTGACTACAAAAGGTTAAGAAATGAGACCAAAGAAATGATTAATCAATTTCGCTCCTACAACAAAAATATTGAGTTTGAGTTTCGTAACCCAAATGATTTTAAAGATAAAAAAGAACAAGCAGAATTTTATCAAAGATTGTTTGAGAAAGGATTTCAACCAATTCTTAAAACTACTCAACAAAAGGATGGGCAAGTACGTCAATATATGTTTCCTTATTTAGAAATCACTTATAGAGGAGAGACAAAGATTATATCTCTAATTAGTAATAAGGGTACAGGAGAACAAGAAATATTGAATAGTTCTGTTCAAAATTTAGAATATAATATCTATTCAGCATTAAGAAGTTTAACAACAACGTTTAAAAATAAAATAGCAATAATTAGAGGTCATGGAGAATGGGATTTACCATATATTTGGGATTTTGTTAATGGGTTGAATGAATTTTATGCTGTTGATACTGTAACAATTAATGAAAGATTAAATGCAATTACTGAAAGAACTTACGACTCTTTAAAACCCAATGAAGTAAAGTTTAGAAATCTATACAAAACACTAATTATTGCAAAGCCAATATCAATTTTTTCTTATAAGGACCTATATATATTGGATCAATTCATAATGCATGGTGGGAAAATACTATGGTTAGTAGATCCTCTACTTTGTTCTATGGATAGTGTTCAAAGCAAAGGGGAAACATATGCAATAACAAATTTTACTGGTGTTGAAGACCCATTGTTTAGATATGGGGTAAGGATAAACACAAATCTTGTTATGGATATGCAATGTTCTAAAGTTCCAATAATAACAGGAGTTTATGGAGATAATACTCCTCAATTCACCTTTTATCCTTGGAATTTCTTTCCAATAATTAGTCCAAATTCAAATCATATCATAACAGCAAAAATCAATCCTGTTAAATTCCAATTTGTTAGCAGTATAGATACAATTCAAAACAATATTACAAAAACCCCACTTTTATACTCCTCAAACAATACTAGGATAATGAATACCCCTGCAATTGTATCATTAGAGATTCTTAAACAAAGACAGGATGCGAGACTTTTCAATTTATCAAATCTACCAGTTGCAATGCTTTTGGAAGGAAAATTCCTATCAGCATTTAGACATAGATTAACTCCCGAAATGGAATCTAATGAAATGATTGCATTTAAGGAAGAATGCGACTCCAATAACTCAATGATTGTTGTTGCTGACGGAGATATAATAAGAAATGATTTTACCAACAATCAACCTCTACCACTCGGATACGACAAATATACAAGTGAAATGTTTGGTAATAAAGAATTCTTGATAAATTGTGTAAACTATCTTTGTGGAGATCAGGATATGATTCCTCTTCGGTCAAGAGAGGTGATGATGAGGAAATTAGATATTGTAAAGTCTGAAAAAGAAAAAACATTTTGGCAAACAATTAACATTGGTATTCCAATAATTATTGTAATAATTTTTGGATTTATCATATCAATACTAAGAAAAAGGCTATTTGTTTTTCAAAAAGGAATCAAATTTTTGTCTAAAAAAGAAAAACCAAAGAAAGAGAAAAAAAATTAATTTTAAGTTATGAAAAAAATTAGCCGAGGTCAAAAGAACTTAATTATAGTTGGAGCAATCATAGTTCTTATAGCAATAATCGCAATTGTCTTAACTTCACAAAAATCGACAACAATAGATCAAAACTTTCATATTCAAGACACAAAAAAGGTTGTTCGGATTATTTTAGAAGATAGAGATGGGTTAAAAAGTGAATTGAAGAAAACAAACGATAGTACATGGATTGTTAACAACGATTTCCAAGCTGCTCCTCAAATGATTAAAACCCTTTTAGAAACTCTTAGGGATATGAGGGTTAGGGAACCAGTTGCAAAATCTGCTCATTCTAATATTATAAAACAACTTTCTGCAAGACATACAAGAGTGGATGTATACACTGAAAGCTACTTTATAAATTTAGGTTTCATCAAACTTTTTAAGAAAGAAAAATTGGAAAAAACAATATATGTTGGAAATCAAACTATGGACAATATGGGAACTTATATGTTAGTTAAAGGTACCGACAATCCATGTGTTGTTCATATTCCAAATTTTAGAGGTTACCTTTCAACCCGTTTCGATACCCAGGCTGATGATTGGAAAACACATACAATTTTCAAATATCATCCTAGCAACATTGCATCAATTAAGGTTGAGATTCCGCAATTAGAATCAGAAAGTTTTGAAATATATAGTGAGGGAAACACTTTTCATTTCAAACTTTTAAAAAACAACCAAAAACTCACAAGTTTTGACACCCTAAAGGTTACTGCCCTAATTTCAAGCTTCACAGATCTCAACTTTGAAAGAATTGAGAGAAACATCCCTCAAGTTCAACGAGATACAATATTCTCAAAGTCACCAAGTTTTATTTTTACTGTTAAGAATAAAAAAGGGGAAACAAAAAGCTTGAAAACTTATATGAAACTTAACGAAGGAACATGGGTTAGCGAAAATGATAAAGATAATTTCTATGAAATATTTGATATAAATAGAATGTATGGGATTATGAACGGATCAAAGGATACTTTGGTCCTTCAATACTTTGCATTCGATAATCTTCTAAAACCAGCCTCCTATTATTTCTCCCAAAAGCATTAGTTAGGATAAATAAAAAGAGAAATGATTATTTAATAGTAAATTGTTAATAAATAATCCTCTTACTCTTTGGTTTATAAGATAAAAGGTTTTATTTTTGCTACTTGATAATTAAAAAATAGATAACGATATGAAATTTATAGTTCATGGAGGAACATTATCACGTTCCTTACAATCAATTTATAGCGTAGTTACATCCAATAACGCTGTTCCTATTTTGGAAAACTTTCTTTTCCAATTAAACCAAAAAACATTATCAATAACTGCATCCGATTTAGAGACAACAGTTACTGTTAAGTTAGAGCTTTCGGATGCTGAGGCAGAAGGCTTACAACAAATTGCTGTGCCAGCTAAGATTTTTTCAGATATCATTAAATCATTTTCAAATGTTCCTCTAAGCTTTGTTGTTGATGAAGAAACATACGCAATTGAAATTACATCAGGTGAAGGTAAATACAAACTTACAGGTCTTTCAGCTGATGAGTTCCCAAGAGTTTCATCAATAGAAGACGCATCTCAAATAACAATTCCTTCATCATTACTTGTTAATGCAATCTCTAAAACAATTTTTGCAGCAGGGATTGAAGAAACAAGACCTCAAATGACAGGCATATACTGCGAACAATCAGAAAACAACATAACTTTTGTTGGTACAGATGCACACAAATTAGTTAGATATAGAAGATCCGATTTCTCAAATGACGTGCCAACAAGTTTCATTTTACCTAAAAAACCTCTTAACCTAATTAAAAACATTCTTTTATCCTACAAAGAAGATTCAGATATTCTTATGGAATACAATATTAAGAATGTGTCTTTTACTTTTGAAAACTATTCTGTTGTTTGTCGTTTGATTGAAGGGAAATATCCAAACTATGAAGCTGCAATACCCAAAGAGAATCCTAATAAACTAATAATTGAAAGAGTTGGTTTCTTAAATTCAGTAAAACGTGTTTCATTGTTTGCTAACCAATCAACCCAACAAGTACGTTTAAAATTAGGAGGAAATGAATTAATTATTTCTGCCGAAGATATAGATTTTTCAAATGCAGCAAAAGAAAAGCTTTCTTGTAATTACACAGGAGATGATTTAGAAATCGGTTTCAACGCTAAGTATTTATTGGAAATGCTTAATAATATTGAAACTGAAAATGTTCTTTTTGAAATGTCTCAACCAAACAGAGCTGGCATTCTTTATCCATTTGATGAAAGCTCAGAAGAAACAATTGAATCAATACTTATGCTGGTTATGCCAGTTATGTTAGCAAATTAAAAAATAAATTAAATATGAGAAAATTTATAAGCATAGCATTAATTGCTTTGTTCATTGGAACAACAGCATTTGCTCAAGAAACAAAAACAGAGGAAAAGGGCTATAATTTCACAATTATAAAAGAAAACCCTTCAACACCAGCCAGAGACCAATCACGCTCAGGAACTTGTTGGAGCTTTTCAGGAATAGCACTATTGGAGTCAGAAATACTTAAGAACGGCAAAGGAGCATACGACCTTTCCGAAATGTGGATAGTACGTAATGCTTATATGGAAAAAGCTGAAAGATATATTCGCTTTCATGGTGGTATAACTTTTGCAGCAGGTGGCGGTTTCCACGACATAACAGAAATGATTAAGAAATATGGTATAGTTACCGAAGAAGCATATCCAGGGCTAAACTATGGGGAAACAAAACACAATCACGGAGAAATAGACAAAGTGTTGGAAGCTTTCTGCAAATCATTAATTTCACAAAAAAATCTTTCTCCAGCATGGAAAACAGCATTCAATGCAATTTTAGATGCATACTTTGGAAAAATGCCAGAAAACTTTAACTATAATGGAGCAACATACACTCCTAAATCATTTGCACAAAGCTTAGGATTAAATTTAGATGATTATGTTGAAATAGGATCTTTCACACATCACCCTTTCTATTCAAAATTCATTATTGAAATACCAGACAATTGGATGTTAGGATCAATCTACAACGTTCCAATTGATGAAATGATTCAAATTATAGATAATGCAATTGAAAACGGATACACAATTGGTTGGGGTTCTGACGTAAGTGAAAAAGGATTCTCTTGGAAAAACGCAGTAGCAATTATTCCAGATGAAGACAAATCAGACCTTTCAGGAACAGAACGCGACAAATGGGAAAAACTAACCGCTGCAGAAAAAGCAAAAGCAAATTATGCATTTGACGGAACAGCAAAAGAAAAGAATATAACACAAGAAATGCGTCAAACAGCCTTCGACAACTACAACACAACCGATGACCACGGAATGCAAATTGTTGGAATAGCGAAAGACCAAAATGGTAACAAATTCTACAAAGTTAAAAACTCATGGGGAACAGAAAGTAAATACGATGGATATTTCTTTGCCTCAGAAGCCTTTGTTAAATACAAAACCATAGACTTTATGATAAACAAAAATGCTTTATCAAAAGAAATGAAAAAGAAATTAGGTCTATAATACAAAACCTATAAAATACCCATAGAGGCTGTCTCATCACCAAGACAGCCTCTTTTTTTGTTTACAACCCGTTCTCCCCTTCTGGGTAAATATT
>JAQUTD010000040.1 GCA_028709955.1 Bacteroidales bacterium
ATCAGCACAATAAAAAATTTAACAATACTAAATAAAAAAGACGTGGTTTATATCACGTCTTTTTTTGTTTACTATCAAGTTTTAATTTACTGAAACGAAGTTTAATTTTAACGAAACTTTGTTTTAATTTTAGAAATAGACTATTAGACCAAAGGTTGGGAGTATTGTTCCTGATGTGGTTGAAATATTTCTTAGTATGTATGTTTGGTTGTCTGGCATTAGGTTAGGATTGCCGTTTATATCTAAATTTGTGTAGATAGGTTCTGATTCTGATTTGAAGTTATATACATTTTGAACGTCAAGATATAATGTAATGTCGAAGCTCTTCCATGCAAATTCTTTATCCACTCTAATATCTAATTGGTGGTAGTTTCCTAATCGAAGGGTGTTGAATCTGTTATAATCTAAATAGGGTTGATTTCTTGCATCCCAAATTTGTCTTTGTGAGGAAACATATTCATCAATTGGAGTGTATGGACTGCCACCAATCAAACGCCAACGAGCACTCACCAACCAGTCGTATTTAAACTTGCGGCTTGCAGTTAAATTAAGAATAAATCTATTATCCCATGAAGATGAAATATACTTGCCGTCAATATTTGTAAACTCAGACACAAAGTAGGTAAATACTGCATAAATATTAAATTTCTTAATGTCATTTGCGGTAAATAATGCTTCAAATCCATAAGCTCTTCCTTTTCCTTCTGAAATTAGAGGTTCATCACCAACTGCTCCAAAATCATTTCCCTTGCTCGCCAGGCTTATTCCCTCATTAAGAGTTATTGGATAGTTGTAATATTGTTTGTAGAAACCTTCAAGACTTGCCTTAATTTTTGCTTTAGCATTAAATTCTAATCCTAATACATAATGATTTACATGTATATACTTTAGGCTGGCTTTATTCACAAACACATCATTAGAATCCTTATATCCCATTGAGGTGTAGGATGGTTCTTTGGTGTAGTGGCCTATGTTTCCGTTAATTGATAAATGTTCATTGAAAAGATAGGATGCAGAAATTCGAGGAGAAAATTGAACAAAAGGGTTTGACATTAACTTTGAATAGGAGTTTCCATCAAATCTTGCCCCCATTCCAAGTTTAAGTCTTTCTTTAAAGTATGCATCTCCTGTTTGAACAAAGAGTCCGTAGGAAAATAAATCAATTAATGAATTATAATTGTCTTCAAACAGGATGTTATTGATATTAATTGTTCTTTTGCTGTCATTTGTATATTTAGAATAACGCATATTTGCTCCAAAGCTAAGTTCAAAAGGAAGGGTTGTATATCTTTTTTCGTATCTTAATTTATTCTCAGCCTCAACTGAAGAATAATCTAACAACTTTGCCAAGTTTTTATCATTATTTGGATATTTTTCGAAAGCATTTCTAAGCATATTTCTGCTAAGAACAACCATATCAATGGAGTTGTCATTATAATGTTTGTAAACAGCCCCAACGGTATAGCTCAATTGATTGTAGTCAGGGAGTGAATTTAAAAGATATTGTTGTGATTCGGTTGGTTTGTCTATTGAAAGATTTAGTTCTGACCTGTCAAAGGCAGCAATTCCAAGAAATAATAATTCATTATGTTGGTCAATATTCCATTTATAACGGAATTGTATATCGTCATAGGAAGGAAGAAATGGAAGTCCTAAGGCAGTAAAGAGAAATTGAAGATAACTTCTACGATATGAAAATAGTAGGTTATTATCTTTTATTGGCAAATCAAAAGTTAGAGCAAGGTCGGAAGCTCCAATAGAGCCTTTGAAATGCATCTTATCTCTTGAGCCTTCTTTTTGTTTGATATTCATAACCGAGCTTAATGCTCCACCACGATTTGAAGGAAATGCTCCAGAGAGAAAATCAACCTGACGAACAAAATCTGGGTTAAGAATTCCAACTGCTCCACCAGAGGCTCCTTGAGTTGCAAAGTGATTTATAATTGGGATTTCAACATCATCTAAAAAGAAAACATTTTCAGAAGGGCCGCCTCCTCTAACAATTAAGTCATTCCTGTTAACTGCTCCTGCTGCAACTCCAGGTAAATTTTGAACTGCTTTTGATACATCACGATTACTTCCAGGAGATTTTTCAATGTCTTGAAGAGAAATTGTCCTAAGAGAAATTGGTGATTCCTTGCTCTTTTCCTTAACGGCAACAATATTAACTTCAAGCAAATCTGTTGGGGCTTCTTCAATTTTAATTACAGTGTAGGCACTATGATTGCTATAGATTTGCAGCTCGTCAGAAATAACATTTTTATACCCAACCACACTAACAACAACTCTAATAAATCCAATTGGAACATCCTTTATTTCAAAATAACCTTTTTCATCGGTTGATGAACCTAAGGTTGTCCCCAATATCATAACATTAGCATAAGGTATTGGCTGGTTAGTGTTTTTGTTTAAAACCTTTCCAGAAACACTTCCAATTTTTGGAGCACTGGTTTGAGAGTAGACATTATTACTAACAATAAGAATTAGTACTAGAGTAAATATATATAATATAATTTTTTTCATTATGTTAATATTATAATTTAAGCATTGTTGAAAGACAAACGAAATATTATATTGAATATTATTATTTTCTTAAAATATTATTTTCTTATGGAAAACTATAGTGTGTGCAATTACATTAAAAGATAAAAAACTCCTTTAAAATATTGCTTTATTTAAGCCCAAGTTCACTAATTATTTTTTGAATCTTAGCATCTGCTTTTTTCTCTAGTTCAGGGTATTCCTTAATTGAATTAAGTTGGTTGAATACACCGAAATAGAATTTAATTTTTGGTTCAGTGCCAGATGGACGTATTGATATTTTACTTCCATCTTTAAGGAAGAATTGAAGAACATTTGACTTAGGAAACCCTAATATTTCTTCTTTTAAAGTTATTGTATCTAAAGTTGTTTGTTTTTGGTAGTCTTTTATCATCACAACTTCAAGTCCAATTATTGTTTTTGGAGGGTTATGACGAAAATCTGCCATCATTTTTTGAATTTGTTCAGCACCAGACTTTCCCTTAATTGTTATTGATAGCAATTCTTCTTTAAAAAAACCATATTCGAGATATATATCCAAAAGAATATCAAAGAATGATTTCCCTTGCTCTTTTGCCCATGCACAAACTTCTGCAATCAGACAACAAGCCGAAACAGCATCCTTATCTCTTACGTAATCTCCAATTGAAAATCCATAACTTTCTTCCCCCCCACAAATATATTTTTCTTTGGATTCAAGTTCAAGAATTTTTTCAGCAATAAATTTGAAGCCAGTAAAGACATCATAATTCTTAACACCAAAACTTTCAGACACCTTCCTTATTAATTCGGAGGTGACAATTGTTTTTATTGTATATTCATTTCCTTTTAGCCTGTCGGTTTCTTTTAGGATTTTTAGAATATAGTAGGTTAGAACGGTTGCAGTTTGATTCCCATTAATAAGAACGAATTCATTGTTATTATCTTTAACTGCAATTCCAACCCTATCAGCATCTGGGTCGGTTGCCAAAAGAACATCGGCATCAATTTCTTTTGCAAGTTTCATTCCCAGTTCCATTGCTGAATGCTCTTCAGGATTAGGGCTTTTGCATGTTGGAAAATCTCCATCTAAAACAGCCTGCTCCTTTACAATACTAATATTTTTGAAACCATACATTTCCAATGCTTTTGGAACCATAGTTATTCCAGTTCCATGTAGGGGTGTATAGCAAATTTTTATGTTAGAGTGTTTTTCTATTGTTTTAGGGCTAAGTGATAGTTTTAGAACTTCATTAAGGTATAATTTATCGAATGAGCTATCAACAATTGTTATATTGTTTTCATTTCCATTGGATTTAACTTGAGAAAAGTCCTTAATCTTAACAACTTCTTCAATAACAAGGGTGTCATGAGGATAAACCAATTGACCACCATCATTCCAATAGGCTTTATAGCCATTATATTCCTTTGGGTTATGAGAAGCTGTAATCATAACTCCTGCATCGCATTTCAATTGGCGCACGGCATAACTTAAAACCGGAGTTGGTCTTAATTCATTAAAAAGAAAAACTTTGAACCCGTTTGCTGCCATAACTTTTGCTGTTATTAGAGCGAATTCTTCACTTTTATTTCTACTGTCGAAAGAGATAACTGCTTTTATTTGTTTGTTAGGATTACACTTAATGATGTAGTTAACAAACCCTTGTGTAGCCATGGAAACGGTATATTGGTTCATCCTATTAGTCCCAATTCCCATTATTCCACGAAGTCCTCCTGTTCCAAATTCTAAATTTCGATAAAAAGATTCATTAAACTGCTCAATATTATTTTTAATCAAGTCAATGATGAAATCTTTTGTTTGTTGGTCAATAGCCTCACTTAATAGCCATTGTTCAGAATTTTGTTTTGCTAAGTTATCTATAATTGCCATAATACTTATAGTTTAGCTTATTTTCTTTTAGTTGATTTTGATTTGTCAATTGATTTTGGATTTTCAATTGAAAAGGCTTTTTGTTGCCAAAATCCAGCTTCTTTAAGATTTTTTTTAACGCCCCATCCTGTCTTATAAATTTGAGATAAAGATCTGCATGCCTCAGGATTATCTGCTTTAGCTGCCTTTTTGTAGTTCTCAATTGCTTTTATAGTGTCAATTTTAACTCCTTCCCCATTTTTATATGCATTTGCCATTAATAATCCTAATTCACTATCATATTCAGAGGGCAAAGTTTCCATAATTTTGAAAGCTTGAAGTATATTTTTTTGAGTACCTTTTCCTTCATAATTCAACATTGCTATATGATAATCGGCTTGTTTTATTCCCATTTGTTTAGCTTTTGATAAATTTTGAAAAGCTCTCTTATCATTTTCATCGCCTGATTCAGACATATTAATCATTCCTTCAACAAAAAAAGATAATGGGATTTGTTTTAAAAGGGGTTCTTTGTTTAGAGTTTTTGCTTTGTCAACATTTGGAGCTAATCCTTCATTAACAATATATAGATAAGCCAAAGATGATTTGGCTTCGATATCATTCTTCTGAGCGGCTTTTTCATACCAAAACTTTGCTTGAGAATGATCTTTCGATACAATTTTCCCTTCTTTAAAATAGTCCCCCATTTTTCTGCATGCAAGTGTTTCTTCTCTTTCAGCACACACTCTGTACCACAAATAAGCTCTACTGTCACTCTTTTTTACTCCTTCTCCTTTTTCAAGTTTTTTTGCAACAACAAGTTGAGATGAAAAATGTCCCCTTTCTGCAGCAAGAAGATAATAGTTAAATGCTTTTCTTAAATCAACTTTTGTACTCTCTCCCTTTTCATACATTTGAGCTGTATGGTACATCGATTCTATATGATTTTTGTTTGCTGCTTTTTCAAACCAAATTAGGGCATTGGCTTTGTTTTGAAATCTACCAACACCGCTATAATATTCTTTGGCCAAATCAAACATCGATTGAACGTTTCCTATTTTGGCTTTTTGCTCTAAGTTTTGAGAAAATCCCAAGTGTGAGAAAAAAAGTATTAATGTAAAAAAGATTAATGTCCTTTTCATATATTGCTATTATTTATTTTCGTATTTCCACATTTGTTGCTCTGTCCAATATTCGTATGCTTTTGGATAGCCATTATTGAATGCTAATTTAATGTAGTTTATGCCCATTGCCTTATCTTGTTTAACATAATTACCCTCAAAAAGAATTTGGCCAATTTTATATTGTGCTTTTGCAAGATTTCCTTCATCAGCAGCTTTCTTATACCATTCAAAGGCTTTTTTGTAGTCTTGAGTTGTTCCTTGTCCATAGAAATACATTTCACCAAGACAAAAATAAGCTTCTGTATTTTTAAATTCAGCACTTCTTTGGAAAAGAGTGAAGGCTAATCTTGGTTTACGATCAACTTCTGCTCCATAGAAATAGAGTTCAGCTAAAGCTTGTATTGCATCTGGCTGGTCTTGCTCAGCTGCTTTTGAATACCAATATAGTGACTTAGCAATGTCTTTTGGCATACGGTCTGCTCTTTCATACATTCTCCCCAAACGGTATTGAGCATTCTTGTCACCAAGTTCCGCATCTCTAATATAGGTTTGAGAAAATGCCGTTGAGCTTATTGCTATTAATAGATAAAATATTAATTTCTTTATCATTTTTGTTTTAATTTTATTCCTATTTTAATAATGTCTCTTAAAATAATGAAGGGCAAAGGTATAAATTTTATATGTATTCCACAATTACTTCTTTCATAAATTTCTTTTCCAGCACTTCTTCCAATCTTCTGATGGTTGTTCTTCTAATCTCAATTTCAACTCCAATTGTTGGGTCATGATGAGCCTGATTTATTTGAGTTCCAACCATTATCACAATTTCATCACTATTTAGAAGTAGTTTAATGATTTCATCTGCAGGGCCATTCCTTAAGTTCATTGTTGATTCGGTATTGTTAGAAAGAATTGTCACAACTTTGTTTAGAGTTAATATACCTTCTGTTACAAGATCAATTCCTTCCATCTCTGACATTGGAGGTAGGGTAGGGTCGGATGGTTCAATATTATCATCAACCTTTATTCCTGTTTCTCTTGAGATAATGTCGGTTGTTGTTGCTCCACAAATTACTTTTGCTCCATCAAAATCCATAAATCTTTTAGCATACTCACTATCACTCTCTTTTTTGAAAGGAGGTCCAGTTGCAATTATCATTCTTCTTGGGTCACGAAAATATATTACACCACAAGATGTGTCATCTTTTGAGCGAAAATTATCATTTGCATAAGCCTTATTAACAATTCTTTGAGCAAGTTTAAACGCTGATATATGTCTTTCATTCTGAATAGCTTCTCTCACAAATTCAAGATATCTTTCATGAGTCCAGCCAAGCATATAGTTTGGTGTACCCATTCCAGATTGAGTTACTCCGTCCGAAATAAATATAATTCTATCTTCTTTCTGAGGTATAAAAGTTGTAGTATTAATCTCTTGACTCCTCCCCAAAGAATCAACATTTTCAAGTTTAAGTTTTTCCCATTCAATTTCAAGAAGATTAGCTCCTCTAAAAACAACACATTGAGGGTTGTCGTATTCCATAATTGTTACCTCTCCATTGTCAACGTCAACAATTGTAAAGGTTGCATAACTCATCTTTCTTTCACTACAAACAGGAAGAGTTTTCATTATTATATCTCCAATAGTTTGTGGGTCTTTGTGCTCTTGGGCAAAATTAATTGACATTGAAGCCGTAAGCGTACCTAATACATTAGCCTTAACTCCATGTCCCATTCCATCTGCCAAAACAGATATTAAACGACCTTCTCCTTTCTCTCTTTTTGAAAGAAATACATCTCCACATATGTATTCTCCAAAATGGTTCCTTTGATTTGAAGCTACTTCAACATAATATTTTTTATCCATTGCTAAAATTTATGGTTGAATTATTTAATGAAATTTCTTTAAAATTATTTCGTGAAGGGTTGTTATAGGCAGTGAATTTGAAATCCAACGATTTTCTTCTTTTGTTGCATTTAGAATCTGATTAGCTTTCTCTAAAGACTCTGCCTCATTTAGCTTTTGTATGAAGTCGGTGTATTGGCGTAAATTTCCAGAGAATAAATCGTTAATAAACATAAATTTTTCATTTACGCCTATGGCAGTTCTCAGGTCAAGATTATGTGTTTTGAAACGAGAAGAAATATCATCTTGCTTAACCGTTTTAGAGATATTATCTAAAACAGATTTTTCTTGAGAATATCTTTCTCCAATTGTTTTAGGAGAGCTTTGCTGATTGATATTTGTATTTTCCTCTGATTTTTTTTCTTGATTTTGTTCTTGAAAAATGTTATTAACCTTAGGCATCTGTTCGTTCAAATATTTTAATACAGAAGGACTTTCCTTTGATATGTTATCATTTTTTCGAGCATTATCATTTGTCTCTTGTTCGTGATTCTCTGTGTCAAATAATATTTCAGGCTCAATTAAAATAGGTTTTATTATAACTTTTTGTTCAGATTGAACCGCTTTTTCTTCAATTATAGTTTCGGCTACCGTTTCAGCAACTTCTTCAATTTCCTTTTCAACTTCTACCTCTCTTTCAACTTCATCTTCTATAATTGATTCTATGTTTTGTTTTTCAATTTCATTTTCCACAATTATTGTTTGAGGGACTTCTTCCACAATTATATCTTCCTCAATTTTTTGATCAATAAATTCTTCCTTTTTTTCAACTTCTGGCTCTTGTTTTAGGTCTTGAGTAAAAATTATTGGATTCTCTAATATAATTTCTTGTTTTTCTATCTCAAAAGAAATTGCAACATCATAAGCTTTTCTTAATTTTGCAAGGAGAATGTCTATATCCAATTGGGATGCCTTATCTGATGAAACTATAATTTCTGACACTTTAATTAATTCAGAGATAGTTTTTTGTAAATTTTCTTGAAACTTATTCATAATTTTCTACTATATTTATTGATTGAAATTTCGTGTAAAATTAAGAATAATCTTTGGATTGAAGCATAGTTTTTGAAAAACAATTCAACAATAAATTGTCAACAAGGTAAATATAAAAGAATTGTTGAATATGCAAAAAAATATTTAATTATTTTTTTAATAACTTATGTTGAAATATTGAATCTTTAGTTTTAATTTTTATTATGTAAATACCTTGTTCCCAATTGGAACAATTCAAATTAACTTTTTCCCCACTATTATTTTTATTTGTTTTTAGAATTTGACGTCCTAAAACATCATACACTTCTATTCTTTCAATGGTTTGAGGAAAATCTATTATCAACATTTCATCAACGGGATTAGGATAAATACGAGTATCTAAATTATTTTCTACATCTTTAATCCCAATTGTAAAATAATCACAGCTATACACATCATTTGCAATTTCTGATGTGTTGTCACGTACTTTCCAACGACGATTAGTCGCAATAGTATCACGACAAAATTCCCATCCAGGATTAATTTCATCATCAAATTTTATTCGAACAATACCCATATCAATATCTGTACAATAAGGTAGTTGTGAAAATAAGCTATCTAATCCGCAAGCAGACAGATTATTTTTTTCACAATATATGGTTCTCAAATTAATGCAATCATTTATTTTTATTTTGTCTATTTTATTTGAATTACAAGATAAAAATGTTAGAGAAGGCAATCCGATTAGGGATAGTGTTGAAATATAATTATTGTGACAATAAAGTTCTGATAAAGAATTTAAGTCACTTAAATTAAGTTCTGTGAGCTGATTTGAATAGCAATGCATGGAAGTTAATGAATTTAATCCCACTACATTAATCCCAGAAAGTTGATTAGAATTAAAATCCAAATATTCTAAGGAGGTTAATCCAATTAAATCAAGATTTGAAATATGATTATTAAAGCAAAGCAAAGATACTAACCCAATATTATTTGAAGCATTCAATCCCAATATCTTATTCCTGTTATCACTACAATCAAATCTTTTTATATTTCCATATATAGTTATAATTGTGTCAGTCGAATAAACATAAAAGAAGTTTGTCCAAGAACTATTTATTTTCTTATCAATTATACGACTACCACTTACAATTTTAATATCAGTATTTGATGTATCGCCAAAAATATCTATTTGGATCGAATCTCCTTTTATAACATTAAGGGTTATATAACGATTCATATTAACTTGTGCATTTGTTGTTAAAAAAGACAAAAATGCTACAATAACTAATAATAATTTAAGTTTTTTTTTCATTAATTTGTTTATACTAATCACTTATTTCTTTGAAAATTGAATAATGTTGCAAAGTAACAAAAAAATATACTATTATAAATATTTTTATTGGTTTTTATTGGCTAGCAATAAATTCTATTTTTTAATTCTATAAATCAAAAACATTTACTACATTTGCAAACATAATATCAAAAGTTATCTTGATGACAAATATAAATTATATTGATTGGGGATTAATTGATTATAAAGAGGCTTGGGACAAGCAAGAACTTATTTTTAATCAAAAAGTATCTAACAAAATCAATAATCTTTCTGAGAAAATTGAACAAGACTTTATTTTGTGTGAACATCCTCATGTTTATACTCTTGGACAACACGGACAAGAAAACAATTTATTGATAAATAAAGAGTTTTTAGGCAAAATAAACGCCACTTATTATAAGACAAACAGAGGAGGAGATATCACTTATCATGGTTTTGGTCAAATTGTTGGTTACCCAATCTTAGATATTGAAGCCCTTGGACTTTCTTTAAAAAATTATATATGGACAATTGAGCAAATGGTTATTCATACTATGGATGATTTCGGGATTTTTTGCCAAAGATTAGAAGGGGCAACCGGGGTTTGGATAGATGGTAATAGTCCGAATGCAAGAAAAATATGTGCCCTTGGCGTTAAGGCCTCAAGATATATTACTATGCATGGTTTTGCTCTAAATGTAAATACAGATTTATCCTATTTCAGCAATATAAACCCATGTGGATTTGTTGATAAAGGAGTAACTTCAATGAAAAAAGAATTAGGGAAAGAAATTGATGTTGAAAAGGTGAAGAATCTCCTTTATCAGCACTTTGTTGAATTGATTAATAAAAAATAAAATAAAATGAAACGTAGTCAGTTAATAGAATTAATAAGGAGGAAGCAATCATTTTTATGTGTTGGACTTGATTCCGATATAAATAAAATTCCACAACATCTGCTTTGTGAACCAGATCCAATATTTTCATTTAATAAGGCAATAATCGATGCAACTCTTCCCTACACAATTGCCTATAAACCCAATTTAGCCTTCTATGAAAGTAATGGGATTAATGGACTTATTTCCTTAAAGAAGACTATGGATTATTTGAATGGTTTGAAAAATGAATGTTTTACTATTGCTGATGCAAAAAGGGGAGATATAGGCAACACATCCGAGCAATATGCCAAAGCTTTCCTAGACCCAAATGGAGACTTTAACTTTGATTCGATGACAATCGCACCTTATATGGGAGAGGATTCGGTTAAGCCATTCACAATATATTCAGATAAATGGGTTATTCTTCTTGCTCTAACTTCAAACAAAGGAGCAAGCGATTTTCAATTCATTGAAGACCAAGAAGGCAAACCTTTATTTGAAAAAGTCTTAACAAAGAGTCAACAGTGGGGGAATAAAGATAATCTAATGTTTGTTTGTGGAGCGACTCAAGCAACAATGTTCACAAGAATAAGAGAATTGGCTCCAGAAAACTTCCTTTTAGTTCCGGGAGTAGGAGCACAAGGAGGTTCTTTGGAAGAGGTTTCGAAATATGGTATGACAAAGGATTGTGGAATAATAGTAAACTCCTCAAGAGCAATTATATTTGCTGACCAAACATCCGCCTTTGCTCAAAGAGCAGAGGAAGAAGCAAAAAAAGTTCAGAAAGAAATGTCAAAGTATATGCAAGTTTATATGTAAAGTAAATCCTTAATATTAATGAATAGGTTATTAACCATACTTTTATTTTTTTTAGTTAGCCTTATTGGTGGGTCTGTTTTCTCCCAAACCTATAATATGCAAACTAATGGTTATTCAGAAATTCACACTAATAGTGGAATTCTTTATGATAATGGAGGAAATTTGGGTAATTATGCAACAAGAGTTAATGCCAAAACAACAATTTTCCCTCTAACTCCGGGAACAAGAATAATTTTGAATGGAACCTATAATATTGAAGATCATAATAGGACAAAATTAATAATTTATAGTGGTGACACAAATTCAAATCTAAAATTATTTGAAAATTCAATTTCCAATTCTGGCAACATAAGTGTTCGGTCGCAACTTGGTCCTGTTACAGTAGTTTTTTTAGTTGACTCAGATAGTCCAAATAGTGGTTTTGAATTAATCATCAGTATTTGTGACGTCTGTCCTCCTATTCCTCAAATGAATGTTAATGTACTTACAGATAGTACAACCTTAATCACCTGGAATTCTTCAACCGTATCACAAGATTGGCTTCTTGAATATGACGAAGATTGTGCATTCCCATTTGGTTCTGGAACCCTTTTATCAACTAACGATACAAGTATTCTCCTTACAAATCTAACTCATTGCAAAAACTATGGAGCAAGGCTTTTCACTCCTTGTGACACAACTGAAAAAGCCTGCGATAGAGTTATTTTAAAGAAATGTTGGATTCAATGTGATTGTCCAGTTCCACTAACTCTTTCAGCTTATTCAACAGAAGATAGTATTGTTGTAAATTGGACTTATTCAACTGATGATATTGATTGGACAGTTATATTAATGAGTAACGGAGAAATATTAGATTCATTAACCACCACTAACCAATATGCTGTTTTCGATAGTTTAACTCCAATGCAGTGTTTTACTATCCTAATTTATAATAATTGTCATAATGTCCCTTTGGATTCAATTTGTAAGATAAAGGATTTGAATATTTGTACAAAATGTCCTTGTCCAGAAATTATCGCTTCAAATTTTACTGCTACTTCAAATTCCATTCTCATAAATTGGACTGAACCAAGTGATACAATTGAGTGGACAGTTGAGTTATATCAAAATGCCACTCTTTATTCAACCATAATAACTAACGATACATCTGCTTTCTTTGGATCGTTGACTCCAAATACTGGCTATTATTATATAATTTATAACAATTGTAATGACACCATAATTTGTGGACTACCTCAAATTGTATGGACATCATGCTTGTGTCCTGTTGCCGATAATATTGTTGTTTCTAACGTTGCCAATGGTTCTGTTTTGATTTCCTGGGATAACGATCCAACATCCCCTGGTTGGATAGTCCGTTGGAATAGACAGGGTACAACTAATTATCATTTTGATACAACAATCACAAATCATATTTTTCTTCCAATTTCTGAAACACTTGGTTACTACGAGTTATATGTTTTTTCTCTTTGTGATAGTTTTAATTATAGATGCGCTGATTCAATTGTTTTTATAAACATTGAGTCTGCTGGCAATTGTTTAAACTACACTGACTTAAAATCAACAGATGTAACAGCAACCTTTGGAACCTACCAATTACCATATATTTATAATGGCTTAGTTGATAATGGATATTTAAACCAGAGTAGTCGCCATACCGTTCATCTTGATACATCGGAAAGAGATTTAAGAACAAATAATGTATTAAGAACAATTCCTCTTAATGAAGAAGCGTCCGTAAGATTGGGGAATTGGGCTATTGGCTCCCAAGCTGAAAGCTTAACTTATAGGTATGAGGTAGATACAAATAATTTTGACTTAATGTTTCTTAAGTATGCAATTGTACTTGAAGATCCAAATCACACTCCGCAAGACCAACCTCGTTTTACCTTAGAAATTTTAAACCAAAGCAATATCTTGATTGATTCCGTTTGTGGTTATGCCGATTTTGTTGCAAGTAATAGTTTAGGGTGGAACACAGTTCCAAATTCAAATGTTATATGGAAAGACTGGACAACAGTTGGCTTTGATATTGCTCAATATCATGGCCAAACTATAAAAGTTAGACTAACAACCTACGATTGTAAGGAAGGAGGACATTTTGGATATGCATACTATAGTTTAAAATGTGGAAGAAAAAGAGTTACCTCGACAGCTTGTGGAGAAACACAAACCAATATCTTTAATGCCCCTGAGGGATTTAACTACCTATGGTATTCATCCTCTAATCCAAATACAGTTATTTCAAACCAAAGAATTTTAGAAATAATAACCGATAGCACTCAAAACTATTATTGTAAAGTTTCTTCAACTGAAAATCCAAATTGTAGTTTTATTATTGATGCTTATGCAGGAAGACGTTTCCCTTTGGCCGATTTTTCCTATACAACAACTTGGGAACCATGTTTTTTTGAAGTTCAATTTACAAACAATAGTAAAATATCTGCAGATGGAATCAATCCACTCCCTTCTGGAATAGGATGCGAAACAATTGAATGGATTTTTGATGATGGTGATATTCAATATATAGACAATCCGATAAAACAATATACTTCTTCTGGAGATTATGTAGTTAAATTGGTTGCAGGACTTGCCGACAACCAGTGTACTGACACAATAGAAATGATTATTAGTCTTGTAGGTCCAACAGGAATATTAAAAATTGTTGGAGACTCATCTCTTTGTGATGGAGAAACAACAACATTAACTGCCACCTTAGAAGGAGATTATCAGTGGAATAGTGGTGAAACAACTCAATCAATAACAATAAAACCACAAACAGATTTTTCCTATACTGTTCAAGTTATGGATACTGCCGGATGTCCTCACTATGCAAGCAGGCTTGTTAGAGTTCATCCACATTATAATTGGATAGATGTTTATGATACAACTTGTGAAAATTATGAATACAATGCCCAAGGAACAATCCTGACAAGCTCAGGAATTTATTATCTTGAATTAAATTCTGTTTATGGATGCGATTCAAATATAATCCTTCACCTAACAATAAATCCAACATTTTTCGACTCAACCTATTTCTCAATTTGTGATAATGAAGACTTTGAATTTCAAAACCTAATTTTCGATTCCACAGGAATTTATGAAATAAAATATAATAATATGTTTGGATGTGACAGTATTTATGTTTTGAATTTGACAGTAAATACCACATTTAATGACACCCTCTACGCCGACATCTACAAAGGCAACACCTACCGTAACTACGGCTTTAACGAAAACAAAACAGGATTCTACTCTCACACCCTTCAATCCATAAATGGCTGCGATAGTAACCTGCACCTTGATTTGCAAGTAGATAACATACTATTTCCTAACTGCGTAACACCAAATGGAGACGGAATAAATGATTACTTTGACATTCATAACCTTGTTGAGCAAA
Source organism: Bacteroidales bacterium (assembly GCA_028709955.1). Taxonomy (GTDB): domain Bacteria; phylum Bacteroidota; class Bacteroidia; order Bacteroidales; family P3; genus UBA10566. The sequence goes on from JAQUTD010000040.1 coordinate 14,805, forward strand.
ATGCATTTCCCGAAAACCAGCTTATTATTTACACAAGACAAGGAAAAAAAATATATGAGTTCAGCAACATCTCAAAGGAAGAAGACTTTTGGAATCCTGACAAAACTAATACTCCAACTGGAACATATTTTTATAGATTTATAGGATTTAGACACGATAAAACCATAGATATTAATGGGGTGATTGAAGTTTTAAGATAATATAAAACAGAAAAACATCAAGTGTAGTTGAATTTAACCTTAGTATATTTCAAAATAA
>JAQUTD010000041.1 GCA_028709955.1 Bacteroidales bacterium
AGTTGTTTACGCTGATTTTTCTGTTTCGTAGTAGGTCTACCTCTTTGTCTAAATTAATTATGGGAATTTCAATTTTTTTTTCTTTTGTTTTTATGAAAGGTAATTAATGCTAAAACTAAGATATTTTCTTAATTAATAATCCGAATTGGAGATATTTTATTATCTTTGAAGATTGATTTTTGTGTTTTATTATTAATAATTGTTTTGATTAGATGTTGTTAGATGATTTGAATGTGGAGCAAAGGCTTGCTGCTGAATGTAATGAAGGCCCTGTTCTTATAATTGCTGGTGCTGGTTCTGGAAAAACAAGAACTTTAACTTATAGAATTGCTCATCTTATTGAAAAAGGGGTTGATCCTTTCAATATTCTTGCTCTAACATTCACCAATAAGGCTGCCAATGAAATGAAGGAGAGAATTAGTGAATTGGTGGGGGATAAGGCAAGATATATTTGGATGGGTACTTTCCATTCGGTTTTTTCTAAAATTTTGAGAATTGAGGCGGATAGGTTAGGTTACTTAAATACTTTCACCGTTTATGATTCTGAAGACTCAAAGGGTCTGATTCGCTCTATTGTTAAGGAATTTAATTTGGATGAAAAGGTTTATAATAAATCTTTTATTTTGGGCAGGATTTCTATGTCGAAGAGTAATTTGATTTCTGCTCAGGATTATATTGACAATCCTACCTTTGCTTCTGAGGATAGGTCTATTAATAAACCTTATATTGGTCAGATTTATCGTGAGTATAATAGCAGGCTTAGAAGGGCTATGGCTATGGATTTTGATGATTTGCTTTTTAATATGAATGTGCTTTTGAGAGATTATCCTGATTTGTTGTTGAAGTATCAGGAGAAATTTAAGTATATTTTGGTTGATGAGTATCAGGATACTAACTATTCGCAATACTACATTATCAAAAAACTTTCGGCAAGGTATAGAAATATTTGTGTTGTTGGTGATGATGCTCAAAGTATTTATGCTTTTAGGGGTGCAAACATTCGTAATATTCTTGATTTCCAAAAAGATTATCCTGATTCTAAGATATTTAAATTAGAACAAAACTATCGTTCTACTAAAAACATTGTTAATGCTGCAAATTCCGTTATTGAAAGAAATATTGGAAAAATAGAAAAGAAGGTGTGGACTGATAATGATTTGGGTAAGAAAATCAACTATAAAGAATGTGATAGCGACAAGAATGAGGCTAAATGGATTTGTAATACAATTGTTGACAGGAAGTTGAATGATGATGCGAAGTATAAGGATTTTGCAATACTTTACCGCACCAATCAACAATCGCGTTCTTTGGAGGAAAGTCTTCGATTTATGAATATTCCATACAGAATTTTTAGTGGGGTTTCATTTTATGGTAGAAAGGAAATTAAGGATGTGTTATCTTATTTCCGATTGGTTGTTAATAATTTTGATGATGAGGCTTTTCTTCGAATTATTAATTTCCCCTCAAGAGGAATTGGTGAGACTTCTTTAAATAAATTGAAGATAATAGCTGCTGAAAATAGTATTAGTTTGTTTGAAGCTGCAATGACGCTTGATTCACAAAGTGGCATTTCTACAAGAACTGTTCAGCTAATTATTGATTTTGTAACAGCTATTAGGGTATTTACTCTTGAATTAAGCAAAATAGACGCCTTTGAATTAGGTGTTAAAATTATATCTAAATCGGGCATTATTAAATTTTTGAAGAATGATGAGGATCCAATTTCGGCCGAAAGGATTGAAAATGTTGAGGAGCTTATCAATGCTTTGCAAGCTTTTGTGGAGTCGGAAGAAGATGCCATTTTGGATGAATTGACAGGAGAAGAAATTTCTTTAAATAATAAAACCTTGGATGTTTTCGTTCAACAGGTGAGTCTTATGTCAGAATCTGATCGTGATGATGATAAGGATGATGATAGGGTTTCTCTAATGACAATACATTCGGCAAAAGGATTGGAATTTCCTTATGTTTTTGTTTGTGGTATGGAGGAAAATCTATTCCCAAATGTTCTTAGTCTTGGTTCGAGAGTTGAACTGGAGGAAGAGAGACGTTTGTTTTATGTTGCCATGACAAGGGCTAAAAAAGAATTAGCACTTTCGTGTGCTCAGATGCGTTTTCGTAATGGACAGATGGCATTTAATGAAAAAAGTAGATTTTTGGATGATGTTGACCCAAAATATTTGAGCGATGAATTCTTTAATTCAAAATCTTCCAAAAAATCTAACCCATTTGCTCAAGAAACAAATTTTGGACTATCTCCAAAACGTAAACTTTCAAAAATAGACCTGCCACTTCCAAAACCAATTGGTGGGGTTCCGGTTGAGTCGATGGAAGATTTTAGTGAGGGAATGGAAGTGTGTCATGATAAGTTTGGATTAGGAAAGATTGTTTGTTTGGAAGGAAAAGGAGATGATATGAAAGCAGAAGTTATGTTTGAAAGTGCTGGTTTGAAGAAATTAGTTCTTAGATTTGCAAAATTAAAATTAAAAAAATAATAAATATATAAAATGGAATACAACACAGAAAGAGACGATATGGTTATCCCTGAATATGGAAGGAATGTTCAAAAAATGGTTGAATACGCTTTAACAATTGAGGATAGGGAAAAGAGAAACGCATATGTAAATTTAATTATTACTGCAATGTATAATGTTAATCCTGATGCCAAAAATATTGTTGACTTTAAACATAAACTTTGGGATCATCTCTACATCATTTCCGACTACAAACTTGACGTCGATTCTCCATATCCAATTCCCGACAAGCAAGAAAGAATGACACCACCACAACCTTTGAGTTATAAAAATAGCAACATTAAGTTCGGACCTTATGGAAAGGTTTTAGAAAATATGATTGAGAAAATTATTGAAATGGAAGAGGGTGATGAAAAACAGGTTTTGATTGCATTAATTGCCCAACAACTTAAAAAATCATATCTACAATGGAATCGTGACTCGGTTGATGATGAACTGATATATAAACATTTTGAAGAGCTTTCGAAAGGACAGTTAAAACTGCATGAAAACTTTAAACTAAACACCACCAAAAATATTTTAAACAACAACAAAAAGAAAACAAACACAAACATAAAAAATAACAAACCTCAAAAGAACTCAAAATATTCTGTTAACAGTAATCAGAAATTCTCTAATCAGAACACCCATAAATAAAATATAAATTATGAGTAAGTTTGAAATTATTGGAGGGAATAAACTCAATGGAGAAATAACTCCTCAAGGGGCAAAAAACGAAGCCTTACAAGTTATTTGTGCAACCCTTCTAACAGATGAAGAAGTTATAATTGATAATATCCCAAACATAAGAGATGTTAATAAACTTATTGAACTTCTGCAATATTTGGGAGTTGAGGTTAAAAAAATCAGTGAAGGAAAGTACAGCTTTAAGGCAGAAAACATTAATGTAGATTTAATTGAAACTCGAGATTATTGCAATTTGGCTGGAAAATTGAGGGGGAGTATTATGGTTGTTGGTCCAATGTTAGCACGTTTTCATAGAGCCTCAAACCCAATTCCTGGTGGCGATAAGATAGGTAGAAGGCGTCTTGATACTCACTATATTGGATTTGAAAAGCTTGGTGCCGAAGTTCAATTTGACACAAAAATATCTTCCTATTCCATTAAGGCAAATTCATTAAAAGGGGCCTATATGCTTCTGGATGAAGCCTCAGTAACGGGAACTGCAAACATTGTTATGGCAGCAGTTATGGCAGAGGGGAAAACAACAATCTTTAATGCCGCTTGTGAACCCTATTTGTTTCAGCTTTGTTCGATGCTAAACAGAATGGGAGCAAATATAACTGGTGTTGGTTCAAATCTAATCACCATTGAGGGAGTAAAACATCTGAAAGGATGTTCCCATACTATGCTTCCTGATATGATTGAGGTTGGCTCTTTTATTGGTCTTGCCGCCATGACAAGTTCTGATGTAACAATTAAAAATGTTAACTACCAGCAATTAGGAATTATCCCTGATGTATTTTCTCGTCTTGGAATAAAAATTGAGCATAAGGGAGACGATATTCATATTCCTTCTCAAGATGTTTATGAGGTGGAAAGATTTATGGATGGTTCAATTATGACAATTGCCGATGCCCCTTGGCCAGGGTTCACTCCCGACCTTATTTCCATTGCACTTGTTGTTGCAACACAAGCAAAGGGGAGTGTACTTATTCATCAAAAAATGTTTGAAAGTAGGCTTTTCTTTGTTGATAAACTAATTGATATGGGAGCTCAAATTATTCTTTGTGATCCTCACCGTGCCACCGTTATAGGTCTTGAAAAACGCTATCCACTTAGAGGAGTCAATATGGTTTCTCCCGACATTAGAGCAGGAGTAGCATTATTGATTGCCGCTCTTTCAGCACAAGGCACAAGTGTTATTGACAATATTGAACAAATAGATAGAGGATATCAAAATATTGACACCCGCCTAAATGCAATTGGTGCAAACATAAAGAGGATAGATTAATTTCTTCTCAATAGGTTTTGCTTATGCAATGATAGAGGAAATCTGTTTGTAGGATAAATATAATGATATAATTTTGCCAAATAAAGAATGAATATTCTTATTGATGGGTAAAAATATAAATAATAAATAATTAAAAAAACAAACAGAAAATGGAAACAACAAATTCAGTTAATTCAATGCCTCGCATAGGCGAAAAAGCCCCTTCATTTAAGGCGGTAACAACACAAGGAAATATTAATTTTCCAGAAGATTATTCAGGAAAATGGAAGATTCTTTTCTCACATCCAGCGGATTTTACTCCTGTTTGTACTTCTGAGTTTATGACCTTTGCAAAAATGACACCAGAGTTTGAAGCACTTAATTGTCAATTGGTAGGTCTTTCGGTTGATGGACTTTATAGTCATATTGCTTGGTTAAGAACCATAAAGGAAAAGATTGAATATAAGGGAATGAAAGATATTGAGGTTAAATTTCCTTTGATTGAAGACATATCTATGGAGGTTGCTAATAAATACGGAATGATTCATCCTGGTGATGCAACAACAAAAGCGGTTAGAGCAGTTTTCTTTATTGACCCACAAGATATTATCCGTACAATAATATACTATCCTTTGTCATTGGGCAGAAATTTTGATGAGTTAAAGAGAGTTTTGATAGCACTTCAAACAGCAGATAATTTTTCAGTTGCCCTTCCCGCAGATTGGCGTCCAGGAGATGATGTAATTGTTCCTACAGCAGGTTCATGTGGAGTTGCTAAGGAAAGAATGGAGAGTAAGGATGAAGATGTTACATGTTACGATTGGTTTTTCTGTACTAAAAAACTATCAAAAGAAGAAGTGGAGAGCAAATTAGGAAAAAAATAAAATAGTTTTTTAAAAGTAAACAAATACGAGAGGATAGATTAATTTCTTTCCTCTTTTATTTTGTTTTTAGTATTTTAATTTCACATTGAGGAGTTAGAAGAACACCCGACTTACTTTTCTTTTGATTAGCTAATTGGTTTTCAAGCTCTTTTATGTAGGAACCTCTGGCTCTCAAATTTGATTCTGGAATACCTCTTCCAATCAAATAGTTTTTAATAGCCTCTGCTCTTAAACGACTTATTTCAGCATCCTTTTTTAAGCTATAACCTTCTGTTGGAACTCTTCCAATAATTTCTACAACTATTCTTGAATAATCCTGTAAGGTTTTTACTGCCTCATCTAAAGCTGGATAAGATTCTGGAAGTAGAGTAATGTTATTTAATTCATCAACATCAAAATACAAATCTCCTCTAATTGGAAGTTTTGAACCAGCCTTAATTTCAACCAAACGAGCAGTTAGGATTGAGTCCTTTATTGCTTGGGCATGAGTAATCTCTCTCAAATAATTAAAGTATCCATCTTTTTTAAGACTGATTGAATATGCCTTTTTTGGCAAAACCTTTATTCTTTGAGCTCCTGCATTCTCTCTTTCTAAAATAACGTTATCGGTTTCAGAATCTACAATAACAATGTTTGCAGTTGTTCTTTGATGGTTGGAGCTGTCAATTGGAAGAACAGTTAGAGGTGCATAATCTGTGTTGATTGTGGCATTAATTGTGTGTCCTAATCCTCCACTTGATAAATTGTCAACCACAATAACATATTTTTCACCTGCAAAGGCATCAATATACATTCCATATGCAACTGCTGAGGTTTTAGGGATGTTTGTAAGTTTTCCTTTCAAATCTAATCCTGTTTTTCCTCCAATTGCTGTGTTGCTTGCTGAAAGCACTGAGCGAATAGGAATTACTTTATTGCCTGTTATTCTATTGCAAAAATATTTATTGGTGTATTTGTAAACTAATAAGTCATAATCGTCAGTGGCTGCTTTGGGAGTTACATCAATACATAACTTTCCGTTATATGGCACACTAAGAATATACCATACGGTATTATGTTCTTCTTCAAAAACATTTTTAACTTTATCATCTCGACTAATTTCGCTTACAAAACCATACCCTCTTGGTGGTTCGGTTGGACCAAATGGGATGTCAACTTGAAGAGGTGCTGCAAAAAAACAATCAGCACATCGAGGTGGGAGTGGAACTTCCAGAACCTCATTTTTGGGTTTTATTTTTTTCCCTTTGTTTGTTTTGCCTTTTGTTGCTTGCTGACAATCCGCATTAGCAAGACCAAAAATAAATAAAATAATGGTTAAAAATAATCTTTTTTTCATAAATCACAAAACATTTATTGTGCAAACATACTAATATTTATCGAATTTCTAATATAATTATTAAAGAAAAAAATAAATTTTCTCAATTGGACACTAAAATAATACTTTTTTTTGTTGAAAAACTATAATAAACTATCTTTGCACAAAATAATTTGAAAATAATTTTATGGAAGCATTAGTAAAAACAAACTTTAATTTTGACGGACAAAAAAACCTTTATGTAGGTAAGGTTCGTGACGTTTATAATATTGATGATGAATATTTAGCAATGGTTGTGTCGGACAGGATATCAGCTTTTGATGTTGTCCTTCCAAAAGGCATTCCCTATAAAGGACAGGTGTTAAATCAAATTGCTGCCAAATTTCTTGATGCAACATCAAGCATTGTTCCAAATTGGAAAATAGCAACACCCGACCCTATGGTTACTATTGGTCATTTGTGTGAGCCTTTTAAGGTTGAAATGGTCATTAGAGGCTATCTTTCAGGACATGCTTGGAGAGAATATAAGAATGGAAAAAGATCGCTTTGCGGAGTTGCTTTGCCTGAAGGTATGAAAGAAAATGATAAATTCCCACAACCTATAATTACTCCAACCACCAAAGAAGCCGTAGGACATGATGAAGATATTTCTAAGGAAGAAATAATTAGTTTAGGTTTAGTTGCAAAACAAGATTACGAACAATTAGAAAAATATACTCTTGCTTTGTTTGAAAGAGGAACTCAAATGGCAAAAGAAAGAGGATTGATTCTTGTTGACACAAAATATGAGTTTGGTAAAAAAGATGATAAGATATATTTGATAGATGAGATACATACCCCGGATTCATCACGTTACTTCTATTTAGAAGGATATGAAGAACGCCAAAAAAGAGGTGAAGCTCAACGTCAATTGTCAAAAGAATTTGTAAGAGAATGGTTGATGGAGAATGGTTTTAGTGGTCAAGAAGGTCAAAAGGTGCCAGAAATGACTCCAGAAATTATTAATAAAATTTCAGAAAGGTATATTGAGCTTTATGAAAATATTGTTGGTGAGAAGTTTAATAAAAATGAAACAATAAATCTTATTGAAAGAATTGAAAATAATGTTTCAAATTGGATAAAATCAACAAAGTAATTTTCTTAGTAATTAAATAAACAATTGAATGAAAAAAATAATTGGTTTTTCTTATATATTAATTATTATTTCTCTTCTACTTGTTGGTTGTGGAAATAAACCTGTATACCAAAATACAATAAGCTTCCCTAATCAGAAATGGCCTCGAATTGAAGAAGGTAAAGAAATTAAGTTTGAGAAAATTAACATAAAATCGGTTGAGGATACCTACGATATTAATGTTTTATTCCGTTTCAAAAAATCAATTAATGTTGATGAAATAACTTTTATATTGAGTATTATTTCTCCCTCGGGCATAAATAAAGAATCTACTCACACCATACAATTGAAGGATAGAGAGGGTGTTAATTTCTTAGGCAGTGATTTAGGGGAGATTGTGGAAATAAAAGAAATAATAAAACAATACACCACTTTGCCTGAATTAGGAGAATACACAATTAAAATTTCTAACTATAACTCAAAATATGAGCTTACAGGCATTGAAAATATTACACTTGAAGTTATAAAATCCAATTTAGACTACGAAATTGAAAAATAATGGAAGGGGAGTTAAGCATAAATCCATACTACGATAAGTTATTGCCAATACTCCAAACTCTTCCATCAACTCCTGGAGTTTATCAATATTTTGATAAAAATGGTACAATTATTTATATTGGAAAGGCTAAAAATTTAAAAAATAGAGTCCTTTCATATTTTCAAAATGATTTAAACCATAACTCCAAAACACGCCTTTTAGTTCGCAAAATCTACCATATAGAGCTTGTTCATGTTAATACCGAAACAGAGGCCCTTCTTTTGGAGTGCAATCTTATTCAGAAAAACAAGCCACGTTATAACATACTCCTTAAAGATGATAAATCCTACCCTTGGGTAAGAATAACAAATGAAGAATTTCCCAAAGTTTTTAAAACAAGAAACCTTATAAAAGATGGATCTTTATACTTTGGTCCATACCCCAACAAAAAAGGGATTAATGAACTTATGGATATTATTCGTCTTATGTTTAGATTTAGAACCTGCAACCTTAAATTAACACAAGAAAGCATAAGATTAGGGAAATTCAAATCTTGCCTTAATTATCAAATAAAACTCTGTAATGCTCCTTGCATATCAAATGAAACTAAGGAAGACTATAATAAAACAATTTCTACAATAAAATCAATGTTAAGGGGGGATTTTTCATCCTTAATAAAGGATTTGAAATACGATATGATGTTGTTTGCCCAAGAACTAAAATTTGAACAGGCTCAGGAAATAAAGCAAAGAATAAATCTATTAGAAAACTACCAAGCCAAAAGTGCAATTGTAAGCAGTAGAATAAATAATGTTGAAGTTTTTGCCTACACGAGTGCAGAAAACTCAATCTTTTTCAATATGATGAAGGTTGTTGATGGTAGGGTTATTTCTTCAAATTCAATTGAAGTGGTTAAAAAATTGGAAGAAACAGACCTTGAAGTTTTCACAAGTGCAATAATTCAAAGCAGGGACAGAATGCAATGGACATTTAACGAAATTATTGTGCCAGAGTATTTAGATTTACCAAATGATTACGTGGTTCAGACTGTCCCACAAATGGGGGAGAAAAAACAACTACTTGATTTCTCATTACACAACGCAAAGTTTTATAAAATTGAAAAATCTAAAAAAGCTACTTTAGTTGACCCAGAAAGGCATTCGAGAAGGATATTGGAACAAATGAAAAAAGATTTATCAATGGAAGAATTACCAATACAAATTGAATGTTTTGACAATTCTAACACACAAGGCACTGAACCAGTTGCGGCATGTGTTGTTTTCCGAAATGCTAAACCATCTAACAGAGAATATAAACATTATAACATCAAAACAGTTGTTGGTCCTGATGATTTTGCTTCAATGCAGGAAGTAGTTTATAGGAGATATTCACGGCTTAAGGCTGAAGGAAAACCTCTTCCACAACTAATTGTTGTTGATGGTGGAAAAGGACAGCTCAGTTCAACAGTAGAAGTGTTAACTGCTTTAGAAATAATAGATAAAATTACTGTAATTGGAATTGCTAAACGCCTTGAAGAAATTTATTTTCCTAACGACTCAACACCTCTATATTTAGATAGAAGAAGTGAAACTCTAAAAATAATTCAACAAATCCGTGATGAGGCACATCGATTTGGAATAACCCATCATCGAAATCGTCGTTCCAAAGCTACAATAAAAACACAATTAACCGACATCCCGGGAATTGGTGAAACAACATCAAGAAATTTATTGTTGAAATTTGTATCCGTTAAAAGAATTTCCCAAACTTCACTTGAAGAATTGACCTCATGCATTGGGAAATCAAAGGCTGAAATAGTATATAACTATTTTCATAAAGACAATCTGTAAAATATAAATTCTCTTTAAATTTTTGAATTACTATTTTAGTGAATTTAAAAACTTCATTGTGTCAACATTATCGGCAAATTCATATATTTTTGGATTTTGAGCTTCTCCTATCTCAATGGCATTAGGAATTAATTTACTGTTTGAAACCACACATTGAATATTTTCTTTCTCCATTTCAATTTCCTTAATCACATCTTCAATTTCTTTATAATATTCATAATTAAGAACTGAAACGGTTGAGAAAAGACTCTTGTTTTCTATAATACTTATAATTCCTGAGTCAATGAATTTGATATTATTCATTATATATATTGTCTTATAGTAATCGTAGTTATTTCTATATTTGTTATGATTCAAATAGCTTTCATAAGCTTTTGATGCTTCAATTAGAGGAGTGAAATCAAATTTTTCAGGAACATAAATTTTTGAAACATTTCTGCATCCCAATCCTTTATAGGTTAGTATGTCAGCTACAAGAAGTGAGTAGTTGGGAGGGATTGTATTTGGTTTGTTTTCTTCAACAATAACTCCAATTGAAGAACGAGAATGACGAATGATATTAGGGTATGAGCCAAAATAATAATCAAAATATCTTGTTGTATTATTACTTCCTGTTGCAATAACTGCATCAAAATTCTTAATCTTATCTTCTGTAAATTCAATTCTATCTCTTAGAGAAGGCTCTTGCTGAAAAAGGAATTCTGAAATTTGAACAAGAAGATGTTTGTCTTGTGATGATAGCTTGCAAAGAAGTTTATGCCCACTTAGCAAAACGCAAAGCATGTCATGAAACCCAACAGCAGGAATATTCCCAGCACAAATTACTGCAATTGTTTTTGGTTTTTGTGCAAACAGATAATTATTAGTAAATTCAATTAATGTTTTGGTTGATAGCCAATTTGAAATAGATTTAAGTGCTGAATCAATGCTGTCAATATCAAACCAAGGATTATCATCAACGCTTTTTTTTGCAGCTAAAAGTAATTCTTGATTATTTATCCCTTTACTTAATTTATCACCTATTTCAGAAAACGCAGATATAATTTTATTTTTCATTGACCAATTATTATTAATTTTGTATGCAAATATAGTTATTAATTTTTATTGCCAAGGTAACAATATTGTTCAAATCATAGTAAAAGGTAATTATAAATATTGTTAGATGAAAAAAAGGATAATATTCTTATTGTTTAGTGTTTTTATTTGTTTGAATGGTTTTTCACAAAAAAATCAAAATTTTAATGAATTTGAAGTTCAGTTGAAAGAATTAATGAATCTAATTTTTGATGCCCCAACAGACAATGAAAGATTTAATGCCAATGAAAAGTTTATTGAGGTTATGGATCAAGTGCTTTCAATGAATAATTCCTTTAACTATCCTTTTTCTCAATTGAACAGGGTTAGTAATTTGAAATCATCTGACAATAAGTTTAGAATATTTACATGGGCAGTTGTTTCACAAGACAGAAGTTATGAGAATTTTGGCTTCATTCAATCTAAAAATGAAATCAGTGGAGAGTACGAAGTTTATAAACTAAATGATAAAAGTGAGGAAATATTTAACCCTGAATTTGATAAATGTGATAATGATAATTGGTTTGGAGCTGTTTATTTTGAGCTTTTAACCAATAAGTATGAGGATAGAACTTTCTATACTCTATTAGGGGTTGATGGAAACAATATTTACACTAAGAGAAAAGTTATTGAGCCAATTTTATTTAAGTCTCGCTCAGGGAAGCCTGAGTTTGGTGCCAATCAGTTTTATAGACAAAAAGATAAAAGACGTATTGTTTTTGAATATAACTCTGAGGCAAGATTTTTTATGAAGTGGGATAATCAATATTATGAAGATAAACAAAGAGGAAAGAAACAATCTCTAATTTCCTCTATCTTTAATAAAAAATCAAATCAAATAAGAACAAATGCAGCAGAGGCTCCAGTTGTTAGGGAAGAAATGATTGTTTATGAAGTTTTGGAGCCAATGTTTGAAGGCCTTGAAGGGAAAACTCAATTTTATGTTTCCTCAGGCTATGTAAATGGATTCAAGTTTGAAAAAGGACGTTGGCGATTAGTTGAATCTGTATTACCACGAAATAAAGAAGAGAAAGAAACGCCGAGAATTGAAGTGAAATCTAACCAACTATATACTCCTAAATAAATATTTTTTTTGACATTAAATGTAATCTTTTTAGAATAGTTGAGTCTAAAGCTATAAATTCAATAAAACTGTATTTTATGCAAAGACGCTCAATTATTTTACTTCTATTTATTCTTTTTGCAACGCATGGGCTTAGGGCTCAAAGCAAAGTAGATGGGACTGTATACGATTTGAAGACAAATGAAAAATTAGCTTATGTAAATCTATTCTGGCTTAATACAAATAAGGGTACAAGCACTGATATAAATGGTAAGTTTAGCTTAAATGCAAACTCTAAAAATAATAAATTAGTTTTAAGTTATATTGGTTATTACAATGACACAATTGAAGTGAAACCTAATTCTAAAGATATTAAATTATATCTAAAAGAAAATACAACCCTTTTAAAACAAGTCACAATTAACGAGAGAAAACAAAGCTCTTTTATGTCAAAGATGAGCCTCGAACAAAAAGAAGTTATTTCAAGTGAAGGTTTAAAGCATTTGGCTTGTTGTAATTTGGGTGAGAGTTTTGAGAATACTGCCAGTGTGGATGTTGGTTATTCTGATGCTGTTTCAGGTTCAAAACAAATTCAACTCTTAGGACTCACAGGTGTATATTCTCAATTACTTTTGGAAAATATGCCATTCCTTAGAGGACTATCTGCTCCTTTTGGATTGGGTTATGTCCCTGGTAGTTGGATGGAGAGTATTTCTATTAGTAAGGGTGTGGCTAATGTTTTAAATGGCTATGAAACTGTTACTGGTCAAATTAATTTGGAATATGATAAGCCTATGAATGCTGATCCGTTCTTCTTAAATCTTTATATGAATTCGGAGTTGAAAGGGGAGTTGAATCTTAAATCTAATATTAAGATTAATGATAGACTTTATACTGGGTTACTTTTACATTCTTCACTTAACTGGCAAGAGATTGATCATTTAGGTATGGATGGTTTTATGGATTATCCAAAACAATCACAATTTAATGTTGCTAATCGTTGGCAGTATGAGGGGAAGAAATTCCATTCACATACTTTGGTGAATTATCTTCATGAACGTAGGACAGGAGGTCAATTGGGCTTTAAACACGATATGAAAGGAGATACCAGTTTATATGGTTTAGGTGGTGATGTTGACAGGCTGCATTTCTTCACAAAGAATGGTTGGATGATAGGTCATTCTGGCTCAATTGGCACTCAAATAACAGGAACATATTTTAAGAATAATCAGTTCTTTGGTCTTAATAATTATATGGGAGAACAAGGGGATTTATATGGTAATTTTATTTTTGCTAATGAAACTCGTCATGCTCACCAATATACTGTTGGACTTTCAATGCGATATACCAATTTGAAAGAGGATTATTTGGCTAATGGTAATGGGACTTTCTTTAATTCTTCCAATTCTCCTTTTAAAAATGCTTTCTTTAAGGAAGAGGTTGTTCCTGGTGCTTTTGGTCAGTTTTCATTTATCTATGGTCAAAAATTCACTGCCACTGCTGGATTGCGTTACGATTATAATTCTCATTATCAAGAAAGTTTAATAACTCCTCGTTTCCATTTCCGCTGGAAGATTATGGAAGATTTAATTCTTAGGGGTGCTGCTGGAAAAGGATATAGAAGTGCTAATGTGATTGCTGATAATTTTGGAATATTGGCCTCTTCTCGTCAAATTATTATTAATGAGGATTTAAAAATGGAGGATGCTTTTAATGGTGGATTGAATATTCATAAATCGTTTAAAACAAAGGATGAGAGAGAGTTCTCTATAACTATGGACTACTATTATACAAATTTCTTAAATCAAGTTGTTATGGATTTAGATCAAGATCCTCGTAAGGCTATTTTCTATAATCTTGATGGTAAGTCCTATTCCAATAGTTTCCAAATGGATGTTAAGCTTGAACCAGTTAAGAGTTTTACCATTACATTGGCAGGAAGATATAATGATGTTAAAACAACTTATAATGGAGAGTTAGCAGAAAAACCTTATGTTAGTAAGTTAAAGGGTTTGGTTGTTTTATCTTATAAAACAAAATACGATAAATGGATGTTTGACCTTACCACTCAGTTTAATGGCAAACAAAGAATTCCCCTTAATTTAGGAGCCAAACAAGGTTATTCTGACCCATACATTTTTATGTTAGGTCAGGTTACACGTAAATTTAAAAACTTTGATGTTTATGTAGGGTGTGAAAATATTACAAACTACGTTCAAGAAACCCCAATTATTGGAGCAGATAGACCATTTAGTAATAATTTTGATGCATCTGTTGTTTATGCACCAGTTATGGGAAGATTGTTTTATGCAGGACTTAGATTGACAATTAAATAAT
>JAQUTD010000150.1 GCA_028709955.1 Bacteroidales bacterium
GTTTTTAATTTTACTCTCCTTCCATCTCTGTTAATGGCTTGCCAAATAACATTTTTGGATATACATTTGTGTGAATGTCTATTGATACATTTAATAAAAATGGACTATTCGGATTTTTCCATAACATATCTAATCCTTTTTCAATATCCTCATTTTTATCTATTGAAAAAGATTCTATTCCGTAGGCTTCAGCAATTTTGGAAAAATCAGGGGAATTATAACCCCAAACTGTGGATTGATAGCAACTATTAAAATAACTGTCCTGAAACTGTCTAATCATTCCAAGAGAATGGTTATTCATAATTACTATTTTAATTGGAAGATTATTCCTTATTATTGTTTGAAGTTCTTGAATATTTATTTGAAATCCACCATCTCCTGAAATTGAAACTATTGGCTTGATTCCAAATGCAAAACAGCTACCAATTGCCGCAGGAAGGGAATAACCCATCGCTCCCATACCTGATGAGGATAGAAATAGTTGTTCTGTGTTGATTTCTATAGATTGTGCAGCCCACATTTGATTATTTCCAACATCTGTGGTAAAGGCTTTTGCTAATTTGGATTTTGAGGACAATTTGTGTATGAATATATTTGGATTAATTCCTTTTATTGAATTAAGTTCCATAATATCATTCTTCTTGTTTTTTTTCTGGTTTATTTCTTCTAACCATTCTGGATTTGACAAAGGTTCAAACTTATTTTTGGATATTTGTTGTAAAAATATTTTTAAGTCTGAATTTAAAACAGCAAATGATTCTATTCGATTATTTAATTCCCCCTTGTCTATATCAACATGGAATATCTTCTTCCCCTTTGTGAATGTAGGTATATCTGCTCCTGTTTGCCTTAAATCGAGTCTACTGCCAAGAACTAATAATAGATCTGAAACGCCTAGAGCATAATTTGCCCATCTATTTCCATAAGAGCCAATGAAACCAATTCTATTTTTATTATCATATGGAATTGAATCAATTCCGTTTAATGACATTACAACTGGTATATTTAATTTTTCAATAAAATGCCTTATTTCTGAAACAAGATTTGCTACTCTTACTCCCCTTCCTAATAAGAGAAGTGGTTTTTTTGAGTTCTTTAATTCTTGTTGAAGCTTGCTTATAAAATCTTCTATTTCCTTATTATCAGAATATTCAATATTTGAATCAATGAATTCAATACTTTCGTCACATTCACCATTTTGAATATCCATTGGAATATCAATAAGCACCGGGCCTGGTCTTCCTTGTAATGAAATGTTGTAGGCTTGTTCAAAAATATTGGGTATATCTGCTGCTCTTTTTACTGAGTATGCTGCTTTAGTTATTGGTTTAATTATAGATACAATATCTGTTTCTTGAAAACCTAATTGTCTAATTGGTCTATCAGCCTTTTGCTCGTTTAAGTTTACTTGACCTGTGATAAATATTGCTGGTACAGAATCAAAAAAACAATTACCTATTCCTGTAATTAAATTAGTTGCTCCAGGACCACTTGTTGCCAAGGCAACTCCTGGTATATTTTTTACACGAGCATAAGCATCTGCTGCCATTGCAGCTGCTTGTTCGTGATGAACAGAGACAATTTTGATTCCACCCTGATTATGTAACTCATCTATTATCCTAGTTATCATTCCTCCTTGTAATTCAAAAACTGTATCTATTTGTTTTGATTTCAAAAACTTTGCAATATATGTAGCTACTTTCATCTATTTGTATATATTTCTATCGTTTTTTGTAGTGCATTTTTTAATTCCAAATCGGGTTTATCAAAATGAAATGTTTCTCTAAATTTTTTACAGCTACCTGATATAATCATATTCTGTCCTTCTCTATATGGTAATGCTCCAAATTCTAATAAATGTTCTGAAACTCCCATAATATTTGATAAGGTAGTTAATAATTTTTTTAGCTGTATTGTGTTTTCATTACAAATATTGTAAACCCCTGACAAATTTTGAGTTTCCTCAACAATTCGTTTAATTTTATCTAAAAAATCTTCTATATATAGATAATTATATTCTTGTTCTCCCTCTGTTAGAAGCATTTTTTCTCTATTTTGCAAATGAGATATAACATTTGGAATAAGCCATGAGGGATTCTCGTTTAGTCCAAAGACAGAAAATACTCTAACCCAATACCATTCTATTTTTTCTTTTTCGCATAATGACTTAAAAAAATTTAGCAACATAAGCTTCACTGCTCCATATGCATCTGCGGGTTCGGGCATTGTTTCTTCTGTTACTTTATAGCCTTTTATCCCATATTCTGCTTGTGATCCTAAAACAATAATTTTTTTTATGCCTGCATCTATTGAATCTTCTATCAATTTCTTAGAATAAGAGAAATTCTTTAGTTGAAGATCCCAGTCATTTCTATTTCCTACATCTATTCCTGACCATGCTGTATGAATTAAAATATCAGTTTTTGATTTGCGAATGGTATTAATTATGCTGTCACTTTCTGATTTAATCCAATTTATTCTATCTTTATAATTCTCAATTTTTTCAAACGTTGAAGTATCTCTATAGGTTGCATTAATTTCATAACCAATATCAATTAATGATTTTGCAATATTTGAACCTAAAAAACCAGTTGCTCCTGTTATTAATATATTCATATCTTATTCCCAATCGTCTGTTAATATATTAATATCTGAAACTCCCTTCTCAATTAGTTTTTGTCTAAAGAGCTTTATCATTATTGGTGGTCCTGAAATAAAATAATTTGCATCTGTTCCATTTTGCTCAAATATTTCATTTATATCTATTATCCCAACTTCATTTTCATATCTTATTTGTAGCATTGTGGACAAATTTTCACGAATTTCCATCATTTTATTCAGAGCACTCTGATAAATATTGTATTCTTTAGAACGAAAACCCAAATATATTTTAGGATTTTCATAAACTAAAAATGATTGATCTGTGAATAATGACAAAAAAGGTGTTACTCCTGTTCCTCCAGCTATGAAAACAGTCTTGTTTTTATCATGCTTATGTTCGAACAATTCTCCATAAGGTAGTTTAAGCCAAACCTCTGTACCAATATTAAGCTGTTTCTCCATTTGTATCGTAAACTCACCTTTAACCGCATATGTTATTTTTGCATTTTTTTCATTGGGCGATGATTGTAAACTAAAACATCT
>JAQUTD010000042.1 GCA_028709955.1 Bacteroidales bacterium
TTAATGCTTCATTTAGTGTAAAATGTGAAAAATGCTCTTCTTTCCTTAATGCATTAACAACTAAAAAATCAATACCTTTAAGTTTCTCTTTCTCTTTATCAGATATGGTTTTAGCATCAGTGATGTAAGCAAAATTATGAATTCTATATCCTAAAATTGGGAGCTTATAGTGCATAACTTCAATTGGAATTATCTCTAATTCTTTAATCAAAAATGTTTTATTTTTATCAACGGGGAAAAGATTAAAGGTAGGTAGTCCTGGATATTTTGATTCAGTAAATGCGTATGAAAATGCGGACTGAATTTCTTTTAATGCAATCTCGTTACCAAATATTGGCATTGCTCCACTCTGCAAATAATTATATGAACGAACGTCGTCCAGCCCACTAATATGGTCTCGGTGCGAGTGTGTAACTAAAATGCCATCCAATCTATCTACATTATATGTTAGCATTTGTTGTCTAAAGTCAGGTCCGGAATCAATAGTTATGATTGTACCTTCACTGCTTTCAATTAAACATGAAGACCTTAGCCGTTTATCTTTTAAATCCTTAGAAGAGCAAACCTCGCAATGGCAACCAATTAGTGGTACGCCTTGCGAGGTTCCTGTTCCTAAGAAAACAATTTTTAAATTGCCCATTTAATCCATATTGAGCCCCAAGTAAATCCTGCCCCAAAGGCTGTTAGAATTAAATTATCGCCTTTTTTGAATTTGTCTTGATTTTCCCACATTAATAGTGGAATGGTTGCAGAAGTTGTATTACCGTATTTTTCAATATTGATTAATACTTTTTTTGGATCTAAACCCAGTCTATCTCCTGTAGCAGAAATAATTCTTAAATTTGCTTGATGAGGAAGAAGATATGAAATATCATCAGATTTCAAATTGTTTCTTCTCATTATTTCCTCAGTTGATTCAGCCATTTTTGTGACTGCCCATTTAAAAACTTGCTGACCTTCTTGGTATATAAAATGTTCTCTATTGTCTATTGTTTCATGAGTTGGAGGGTTTATACTGCCACCTGCTTTTTGATGAAGATGTTGTCTTCCTACTCCATCAGCACATAGAATTGCATCCATAAATCCTAATTCTTCATTGGTTGCTTCAAGTAGAATTGCTCCTGCTCCATCACCAAAAATTGGACAAGTTGATCTATCTTGGTAATCAACTATGGTAGACATTTTTTCGGCTCCAACAACAATAACTTTCTTAACAAAACCACTTTCTATATATTTTGCAGCTGTTGTAAGTCCATTAATAAATCCTGAACATCCTGCATTAATATCAAAACCAAATCCCTTTTTTATTCCACATTTGTCTGCAATTATATTTGCTGTCGCTGGAAATAACATATCTGGTGTTACTGTACAACAAATTAAAAGCTCTATTTCTGATGGGTCAATATTTTTCTTTTGTAGAATATTCTTTACTACAACCTCCCCTAAGTCTGAAGAACCCTTACCTTTTTCTTTTAAGATACGACGTTCTTTAATACCAATACGAGTCATAATCCATTCATCAGTAGTATCGACCATCTTACTTAATTCTTCATTAGTAAGTATATAATCAGGTAAGTAACCTTCTACTGCAGTAATTGCAGCTCTTATTTTTGTCATTTTACAAATTATTTAGATTCTGTATTTAAAACCTTATATATATGTTCATTTATTTTTGAATGATATATAGATTTAGATTGAAGTACCATTGTTTTTATTGCCTTTTCATTTGAAATCCCATGACCAATTATAACTACTCCGTTAGCACCAAGCAAAGGTAGGCCTCCGTAAATTTCGTAGTTACAACTTTTAATAAAATCATTGATCAATCCATCCTTCACCATAATTCTGGCAAAAGCTTCAGTATGTTTCAATATAAGATTTCCAACAAAACCATCGCAAACAATAACATCAAAATTATCATTAAATATTTCTCTTGGTTCTGCATTCCCTATAAAATTGAAATCCTTAGAACCCAACATTAATTGAAGTGCAGCTTGTGATTGAATATTTCCCTTCTCTTGTTCTTCTCCAATATTTAAAAGCCCAACTTTAGGTTTTTGAATATTGAGTGCATACTGAGCATAAAAACTACCTAAGACTCCAAACTGATAAATTAATTCTGGTTTTGAATCTGGATTTACACCTACATCAACAAGAACTGTTAAACCTCCATTATGCTTTGGCAAAAGAGCAGCAAGACATGGACGGATAATTCCTTCCACAACACCTACGCTGTACAGTGTACCAACAAGCATAACTCCAGTGTTACCAGCACTTGCAAATGAATCAATTTTCCCTTCTTTGAGATATTGAAAACCAAGTGATATAGAAGAGTTTGGTTTGTTTTGTAACGCTTTTATTGGTTTATCATGCATCTCAATAATTTCGGGAGCATCAACTATATCGAAATTGTCAATTGAACCTCCATTTAATGTAAGATGTTCAATTATTATTTCTCTATTGCCAAAAAGAACTATTCTGTCTTGTTCAGATAGTTCTTTTTGAGCAAGAATAGCGCCTAAAATTATCGATTTTGGAGCATAATCCCCCCCCATCGCATCTAATCCTATCCTCATAATAAAGAAGATTATTGATTATGCAGTTGCTCCTTTATCTATAGCTAATTTTCCTTTGTAGTATCCACATTCAGGACAAACTCTATGGTATACAACAGATACACCACAGTTGCTACAAGTTGAAAGTTGAACTGCTTCAACCTTATCATGAGTTCTTCTTTTTGCTGTTCTCGTTTGAGAAAATCTATGTTTTGGATTTGGCATTTTTTAATATTTTTTAATTGTTATTATTCAAATTTAATATTTTTTAATACTGACCAACGTGGATCAATACTTTTCTCATTATTTTCTTCTTTATTAATAATTCTTTCAATTATATCAGGATTACATTTATTTATTGGATGTACACATTTCATTGGTTTTTGTAATAAAATATATTCATAAATATAATGTGAAAGATCAATTTTATTTTCTTTGTTTGAGATAAAGATAATATCATCTTGCTCAACATTTTCTTCTCCAAACTTAACAAATAATGTATTACTTCCCTTAATTGCAATATCTAATGGATCTAAACATCTATCACACAGAACATTTAATTTTCCTTGGAAGTTAAACACAAAAGTAAGCATTCTTTCTTCCTTTATCAAATCAATATGCAAAACAACTCTTGCATCAAATATATCTTCATTTTCAAATAGTTCAAATAAGGTTTTGTCTATTTCAAAATCAAATTTATGTTCACCTATTGCAAGAGATGTAAAACTAATTGAATAATTCATTATATACTAATTCAGCAACCTTTTATGTTATCGTTTTGAGCTTGCAAAGATACATTTTTTTTCTATATTATATATGTGAAAAAGTTTTTTTTTACTCCGTTAGAAAATAATATGATAAAATTAAAGGAAAAGTCATCGAAAAAATACAAATATTTAAAGCCTGAAATTGTTGTTAAAATGAAATAGTTTATTAACATTTTAAATCCCTATGTTTTTAACTTTTTGTTGTAAAGTGGATGATAAAGAAGTAAAGTTTCTTTTAGGTGATTTGCATTGAGATGAGTGTAGATTTCAGTTGAACGAACACTAACATGTCCCATTAATTCTCTCACAACCATTATATCTGCTCCAGCAAGCATTAGTTCCGTAGCAAAACTATGACGAATTGTATGAGGATGAATATTTTTTTTAATCCCAGCTATAATAGCCACTTCTTTTATAGCCTTAAATGCAGATATTCTTGAAAGTTTACCTCCTCTTTGATTTAAAAAAATAAATTCTTCACAGCCTAAAGCAGGCTTTATATTTGAACGAGTATTATTTATAAACAGTTCAATTTTTTTAAATGCAATTTTATTTAATGGTACCCACCGTTCCTTATCTCCTTTTCCAATAACCTTTATTAATTCTTGTTTTTTATAAATATCATTAATCTTTAAATTCAAAAGTTCAGAAATTCTTAAACCTGCACCATACAAAACCTCAATCATTAGATTCATCCAAGCTCCTTTATAGGTTGATTTATCAATGGAATTTATCATAGTAATTATTTCATAA
The DNA here is from genome assembly GCA_028709955.1 of Bacteroidales bacterium. Lineage (GTDB taxonomy): Bacteria > Bacteroidota > Bacteroidia > Bacteroidales > P3 > UBA10566. The sequence continues at coordinate 4,076 of JAQUTD010000042.1, forward strand.
TTTGATAAAACAACTGGTAGTCTAACATCTAAACGAGGAAGCTCAATAAGTTCTGTAGGATCATTGTCAACAATTTCTTCAAGCAAAAGATATTTATAAAATGCCCTTATTCCAGATATTAATCTTTTTTGAGAACTAATTTTCAATATCTTACTCTCATTATCTTTTTTTGGGCTTTGAATTTGAAATATAAATTTTTGAAGATGTTTATATTTTAACGTTTTAATATTAATTTCTGGATATGACACTTCTAAAAAAGTAAAAAGACGATTACAATCCCTAAAGTATGCATCTTTTGTATTTTCAGACAATCCTTTTTCCATTAATAGATAAGCCTTAAATCCTTTTAAATAACTTCTAAACATCTATTCTTTTTTTCGAAAAAATTACTTTTTTCTTTTCTTTTTTTCAACAGAATATCCAAAAAAACCTAATTTTTCTCCAATAGAATAGTATTTTCCATGAGAATAGGTTAAAAGATTTGCTTTTTCTAATTCAAAACTATTGGTTGCAGGATTAATATATTTTTCATCAGCACAAACATTAACAACGTTTGCAATAAACATATCATGAGAACCTAATTCCTTTATTTCAACTACTTCACATTCTATAGAAAGAGGACTTTGATCTATTAATGGGGCTTTCACCATTTGAGCTGGAATTGGCGTTAATCCCATTTCTATAAATTTATTATAATCTTTACCAGACTTAACTCCACACCAATCAGTTGCATATGCAAGCTCTTTGGTTGTTAAATTTAAAACAAATGCTTTTGTCCTTGAAATTATTGCATGAGATTGTCTCGATTTGCGAACAGAAATATAACACATTGGGGGATCGGAACATATTGTTCCAACCCAGCTAACTGTTATTATATTATATTCCTCAGGAGTTTCTCCACAACTAACCATAAGTGCTGGAAGTGGGTATATCATCGTACCGGGTTTAAAGCTAACTTTTGACATTAACAGTTTATATTGATTATTGTTTTATTTGAATTTTTGAAGGTATAAATTTTGTAACATCTGCTCCAAAAGATATTATTTCTCTTACGAAGGAGGAACTAATTGCTGTATCTTGAGGTTTTGTAAGAATAAAAAGAGTTTCAATATCTGGATTAAGCTCTTGATTAATCAATGCAATATTTCTTTCATATTGAAAATCAACAGAATTCCTCAATCCTCTCAATACATATTTTGCTTTTTTTTCATTACAAAAATCAACCAAAAGAGATGAAAAAGCTTCAACCCTAATTTGAGAATAATCTTCGAAAGTCTGTTCAATCCATTTTAAACGTTGTTCAATTGAAAAAAAACTTTTTTTTAAAGTATTCTCACCTATTGCAACAATAATTTCATCAAATAGTGGCAAGGCTCTCAAAACAACTGATTCATGCCCTTTAGTTATTGGATCAAAAGAACCGGGAAAAATTGCTATTTTTTTATTATTCATATTTTATATAATTAATACATTTCACGGTTTATATTTCTATCAAGTTCCTTTGATGAACGCTCATTAATAACATAAATCAATCTTATTGTTAAGGCATTATGATAGAAGTTTCGTTGCCAGGAATCAAAATCAGGTGAGGTTGAAGGAAAACTATTTGTATAGGTTACATTTTTTCTTATTGGAACTATAGAATATTGATATCTAAAATTAAACTTAATTCTTTCCCATATTCTGAATCGAATATCAAAGATTAAAGAGAAGTCATCCCTATTAAAATCTTTGACAGTTTCCATAAGAGGTCTATCCATATATTGAATAGGGGGATTAGGAAGTCCCCAATCTTCATTAACATCAATTAATCTCGAATACTGAGCTCCTAAACCAAAAGTCCACCCTCCAACATTATCTTCATAATGAAATAGAAGTGGGATGGAAACATATTGTATTTTCGTGTTATATTTAAAAGGGTCTTGAGTTTCTTTTGCTCCAAGTTCATTGTAAAGGACTTCAAAACTTGTTAAAATTTTTCTATTACTACTTATTGGGGCCATAACTCCTAATCCTGTATTAAATCCTAATCTATTATAACCATAAGTTTGATCACCATTCATTTGAGATAAGTTAACTCCTCCAATAATCATTCCTTTAAAAATTTGAGCATTTAGAGGTATTGACAAAGAGATAAGAATTATGGAAATTGCTATTATATTTATGTTTTTAAATTTCATATTTTATCCAAGTTAAAATTACAAAAATCTGTAAATATCCTTTTTCGTTCAATAGTTATAAGTAACAACTTAAACTCTAAAAAAGTAAATATATTGCAAAAATACTAAGTTCTAATCAAAAATACTCTCTATATTAATTTTTTCCTTGATATAAATATTTTTTTCCTTGATATAAATTTATTTTTCCTTAATATAAATTTTTTTTTCCTTGATATAAATTTTATATTGTAATACTAAATATTTAAGTAATTGTGAGCATAAAAAAAAGCATCTTAGATCAATTGATTTAAGATGCCTTAAGATAAAAAATACTAATTATTATTTTTTACCTTTTTTAATGTTTTTTAAGCCAGAACCTGCTTTAAATTTTACAACTTTCTTTGCAGCAACTTTAATTGCTTTTCCAGTTCTTGGATTACGAGCAGTACGAGCTGGTTTATCTACAACTGTAAAAGAACCAAAGCCGATAAAACTAACTCTTTCGCCTAATTTTAATTTGTCTTCCATAACATTTAGGAAAGCTTCATAAGCAGCTCCAGTTTGTTTTAAATTTAAATCTGCTTTTGCAGCCATTAAATGGATAAAATCTTTTTTTGTCATATCAAATAAATTTTTAAATGGTTAGTGCTGCAAATATAATATTTTTTTTGTAAGTTGTATACTTTTTTTTCAAAAAAATAATTTTTTTAGTTTTTCGCTACAAAACTGCTTTCCAATCTATTGCCTTTCAAAAATTCATCTACCTTCATTCTTTTTTTCCCACTCTGTTGTAAATCAAGTATTTTAATAATTCCATCACAGCAATATACTCTAAATCCGTCCCTTGTATTTACTTCAACTGAGCCAATTTTATTATTATGAGATATTTCAATAAATTCAACACTAAAAACCTTCAAAAATAGGTCTGATTGGCTTATTTCATTGAAAAAAACAGTGGTTGCACAAGGGATTGGACACATTCCTCGCACAAAATTTACTATTTCTTTGCCTTTTTTTTGCCAGGGAATTAGGGTTGTTTCTTTAAAAATTTTAGGGGCAAAAGATGGATTTGTTTCTAAATTATCTTGGGCTATTGTTTTAAAATTTCCTATTTTCAAGGCTTCAACTGTTTTAATAACTAATTTTCCTCCCTCTATCATCATCCTATCATGAAGCTCTCCTGTTGTTTCGGTTTCTCCAATTTTAATCCTTTGCTGAAAAATTATCTCTCCCTGATCAATTTTGTCATTTAAAAGAAATGTTGTTAGTCCTGTTTCTTTTTCACCATTAATTATTGCCCAATGAATTGGAGCTGCTCCTCTGTATTTTGGGAGTAAGGATCCATGAAGATTAAAAGTACCCAGTTTTGGCATAGCATAAATCTGCTTTGGGAGCATTCTAAAAGCAACAACAATTTGCAGGTCTGCTTTTAATGAGCTTAATTCTTCAAGGAAAGATTGTTCTTTAAGATTTGTTGGTTGGAGTAATCTCAAATTATGTTCTAAGGCATAATTCTTAACTGCGGAAAATGTTATTTTTTGACCTCTGTTTGATGGTTTATCTGCCATTGTAACAACACCAACAACATTATAGCCATTATTTATTAATGAATCTAAGCTCGCAACAGCAAAATCAGGAGTTCCAAAAAAAATAATTCTCATTATATATTATTTAATTTTTATAATGAGGCCATTTTTAGTGCGGCAATGGCTGCTTCAATTCCCTTATTACCATGTTTTCCTCCAGATCTATCTATTGCTTGCTCTAAAGTGTTAGTTGTAAGTACTCCGAAAATAACAGGAATTTCTTTTTTCAAACTAACCTGCATAATTCCGTTAGCAACTGCATCTGAAATAAAATCAAAATGTCTTGTTTCTCCTTGAATAACACAACCTAAACATATAACTGCATCAAACTTTTTCTTTTCTAAAAGTTTTGAAGCTCCAAATGGCAATTCATAACATCCTGGAACAAATTTAATATAAATATCCTTTTCCTCAACATTATTTAGTTTAAGAGTTTCAACTGCTCCCTTCAATAGAGAGTTGGTGATTTCTGAATTCCATTCCGAAACTACAATTCCAAATATACTATTTTCCCCCGAGGGAACATCATCAATATTATATGATGAAAGATTTTTTAATGCTGTTGACATTTTAAATTTTATTATTAATAAATTATTTTTTGATTTTTTGAAACATCAAAATTAAGTACTTTATCTGACTCTAATTTTTGTGTTTGGAGAAAGTTCTTCAGAAGTTAGACCATTCATTTCAATAATTTGTCTTGGAGTTATTTTAAATTTATTTGCAAGCTTAACAATAGTATCACCTTGCTTTACTTTCCAATATCTCCATGTTGACTTATCATCATTATTAATTTCAAAATAATTAATAGGCTCGTTCCCTCCCTTTGCTAATAAACGATTATCTGATTGATTGGCGTATTTTGCTTTAAAGGAGTAATATGGTTTTCCTTCAAAAGTTTTATGAACTTTAACTAATTGTGTTATATTTTTCTTCTTATTGAGTTGTTTCTCTGCTCTTTCAATACCAAAAAATGTTTTCTCAATGTTAATTTGTCTTGTTCTTAGGGTTTTGTTTTTAACATCAAGAATCCATTCAGGATCAAATGTTTGGTATAGACATCTGCATTCAAAATGAAGATGAGGTCCGGTGGAGAAGCCTGTATTTCCCGAATATCCAATAATATCACCTGCCTTCACTTGTTGACCTACCTTTACTGTCATTTTACTTAAATGGGCATAAAGAGTTTCAAGGTTATTATAGTGACGAACTAAAATCATATTACCATATCCCCCATTAACTTGCGCAACTCTAATCACTCCATCAAAAACTGCAAAAATAGGTTCTCCAACATTTATAGCAAAATCAATCCCTCCGTGAGGACGTTCCCATCTCCATCCATAAGGGGATGATTTTTGACCAGTAGTGCAAGGGAAATGAAATGATTGATTTTTCTTTTCGTCAATAAGTTTTATCTTAAATTCGTCTGGAAAATCACCAAAGACAAAAGACGGCATTTTAACTTTATTTGTACACCAAGTATTATTGTAGAGAGTTTTACATGGTGCTTTAATATTTTCAACCACACATTCCTTTTCTTCATTTTCTTGTTCAAAGGATTTAAAATTTAAAGAATTATCATTTTGATTTTTTCTTATATTAGTTTTTGAAGTTATTGAATTGGAAGATTCATTTTTAGTTTTTTCTTTTTGAGAAGCAGATATTGCTTTGTTTTGAGAATTATATATATCGTACAATGAATCAGCAAACCTTCTATTTGAGCTCCTTAAATCAACATCAATATCTTTTTGAGAATATGAAAACAAACTCAAAAACATAAATAAAGTAGAAAATATAATTAATCGTTTACTCATTATATATGCGCGTTCAACTTATAAACTGCAAAAATAATAATATTATTTTAAATTGAAGATAAAATGAACCAATTATTAATTAAATAATTAATACAAATAACACTATCAATATTGTTATTAAGCAACCTATAAGATAATTATGAAGAGTTTGATTTGAAGGAAAAAGATTTTGTATCTGAAGGGAATAGAGTAATAATCCGGAACAAAATATTGAAATCAAAAGAGGAAAGATTGAAAAAACATAATAAAATTGCAATGTTAAAAGAAAAATATAAAAGGTTATTGCGCCCATAATTACAATTTCATAAATAATTGTAGTTTGTTTTCTTAATATTAGAGGAATAATTGAAACGTATATTGGTATTAGTAATCCCATATTAAACCAAATAGAAATATTTAAAATGGAAAAATATAGATAAGATATAAGGTAAGAAATACAAATAATTATATAACTCGTATTTGAGTCTTTAGCTTTTTGTTCAAAATTTTGAAAACTATTATCATTAAGGAGATAAATAATAAAAATTGGGAGTAAACATGATACAAGAATATATAATGTAATGGATTTTAGAACGATTGTAGAAGCATCTTTATAACCATTAAATAATACCATTAGCAATAAGTAGAATATAAATGCATATACAGCAATAAATAATGGATTGAAAATAAAGGTTATTTTTTTTGCAAGTCTTTGTTCTAAATTCATTTTAATAGACAGTTTTTCTAAGACGTGCAACAGGAATATTTAAAGTTTCTCTATATTTTGAAATTGTTCTACGAGCAATCGAATAACCCTTAGATTTTAGTATTTCAACCAATTGGTCATCTGTATATGGATTCGCTTTATCTTCGGCCTCTATTGCTAGTACTATCTCATTTTTAATTTTATCTGTTGAAACTTGCTGCCCAATATCATTAATCATAAAATTAGAGAAAAAATCTTTAAGTTTAAAAACTCCAAAATGAGTTTGAGCATACTTATTACTAACAACACGTGAAATTGTTGAAATATCCATATCAATTTTATCAGCAATATCAATTAAACGCATTGGTTTAAGTTTTTGGATATCTCCTTCTAAGAAAAATTCTTTTTGATAATTAATAATAGCTTTCATAATTAAAGAGAGAGTATCATTTCTTCTATTTAGTGCATCAATAAATATATTCGCTGATTCCAATTTTTCTTTTAAAAAGCTTATAGTTTCCTTGTCATGTGTGGTTTTACTATCTGAAATATTCTTTAAAAGGTTTTCGTAATACTTATTAGTTTTGAGTTTGTTTTTAGAAAAACTATTTAACTGAAACTCAATTTTCCCATTTATTTGCCATATATTAAAATCAGGAATTATTGAAATTGACTCATCAGTTTGAGTAGAAAGAGAGTTTCCTGGTTTTGGATTAAGTTTAATAATTTCTTCAATCGCATTTTGTAATTCCTCTTCAGAGCATTCTATTCTTTGAAGAATAATATTATATTGTTTCTTTTTAAAGTATTCAAAATAACGATTAATAATTTTTTTGGCAAGAAGGATTTCTTTAGTTTTTGTCTTTTTATTTAATTGAATCAATAAACATTCTTGCAAATCTCTCGCTCCAACACCAATAGGTTCAAAATTTTGAATAATTGATAAAACATCTTCAATTTCTTTGATACTAACCTCTAAATTGTGTCGAAATAGAAAATCATCAACAATGGAGGGAATAAAACGATTCAAATATCCAGCATCATCAATATTACCAATCAACTCCAAACCTATAAGCATTTGTTTTTCAGTAATTGGTTTTAATTGAAGTTGAGATATCAAATCTTCATGAAATGTTGTTTCAGAAATAAATAATTGATTTTTATCTAATTTTTCGTAGTTATCATTGTTTTTATATGAAATATTATCATCATCACTCGGGAACATTTCCATATCCCCAAAAACATCATTCTCTAAATTATTTTCTTCCTCTTGTGAATCTTCATTTTTGTCGGATTCATCTTCTTCAAGAGTAGGGTTTCGTTCAATTTCTTCTTTGATTCTTTGTTCAAGAGCAAATGTTGGCAACTGCAACAACTTCATTAGCTGAATTTGTTGAGGAGAAAGTTTTTGTTGTAGTTTTTGTAATAAACTTGTTGATATCATATTCCTAAAACAATGACTTAATTAAAACTCAGCATTTTTTGGAGTACGAGGAAAAGGTATCACGTCACGAATATTAACCATACCTGTAACAAACAGAAGAAGACGTTCAAATCCTAAACCAAACCCACTATGAGGAGCAGATCCAAAACGACGAGTATCTAAATACCATTTCATCTCTTCTGGATTAATCCCAACTTGCTCCATTCTTTCAATAAGCTTATCTAAACTTTCTTCTCTTTGACTCCCTCCAATAATTTCACCTATCTTAGGGAAAAGAATATCCATTGCACGAACTGTCTTTCCATCTTCGTTTTGCTTCATATAGAAGGCTTTAATTTCTTTTGGATAGTCAATTAAGATAACTGGTTTTTTAAAATGCTTCTCTACCAAATATCTTTCATGTTCCGATTGAAGATCTATTCCCCAGCCAACTGGAAATTCAAATTTCTGAGTAGAATTTTCTAATATTGTAATTGCTTCTGTATATTTCAACCTCACAAAATCATTATCAACAACAAATTGTAATCTTTCGATCAATTCCTTATCGTACATATTTTGTAAAAATTCTAAATCGTCCTTACAATTTAACAAAGCATAATTAACCAAGTATTTGATAAAACTTTCAGCTAAGTTCATATTATCTTCCAAATCATAGAAAGCCATTTCTGGTTCAATCATCCAAAATTCTGATAAATGACGGGGAGTATTTGAATTCTCCGCTCTAAAAGTAGGTCCAAAAGTATATATCTTACCAAGAGATAAAGCACCAAGTTCTCCCTCCAATTGTCCAGATACAGTTAGAGATGTGTGACGACCATAAAAATCTTGAGAGTAGTCAATCAATCCATTTTCATTTTTAGGAACATTATTTATATCCAAGGTTGTAACTTGAAACATCTCTCCTGCCCCTTCTGCATCAGAAGATGTTATTATGGGACTATGCCAATAGAAAAAACCTCTATCGTTATAAAATTTATGAACAGCAAAAGCCATAGCATGTCGCATTCTGAAAATTGCTCCAAAGGTGTTTGTGCGGGGTCTTAAATGAGCTATTTCTCGTAAGAACTCTAAAGTATGACCTTTTTTCTGCAAAGGATATGTATCAACATCTGCTTCACCATAAATTTCAATTTCAGTTGCTTGTATCTCAACATTTTGTCCTTGACCCATCGATTCAACCAATTTACCATTAACTCTTAAACAAGCTCCAGTAGTAATGCGTTTCATTATCTCTTCATCAAATTGAGCTAAATCAACAACAACTTGAATATTATGAATTATAGTACCATCATTTAATGCAATAAAAGCGATTGTTTTATTTCCTCTTTTAGTTCTCACCCAACCTTTAACACAGATTTCTTTTCCAACTTGATCAGTTGCTTTACCATGCAACAAATCAATAATCTCAATTCTCTTTAAATCTTTCATTCGAATAATTAGTATTTTTTTATTATTTTTCTTCTTATATAAAACTTGATCCTTTTTCAACCTCTACATCAGTAACAAACTGCTTTATTCTTTGTTCTTGATTCTTTTCACAAATCATCAAAACATCTTCAGTGTTAACAACAATATAATCTTTTAAACCTTGAAGAACAACAAGTTTAGTTGATGAGTTATTTATCACACAGTCATTAGTATCATAAAGCATAATGTTTTTACCTACAACACTATTATTTTTGGTATCCTTATGTCTAACTTCATGAATTGAACCCCATGTTCCAACATCACTCCAACCAAAATCAGAAGGATATACATAGACATTTGAAGCCTTTTCCATTATCCCATAATCAATTGATATTGACGGACAAGCAGAATAAGCAACCTTAATAAACTCATTTTCTTTTGGAGTGTTTAAATATTCTTTCCCTTTTTCAAATATATTATATACTTCAGGCAAAAGTTCTCTCATAGATTTATCAATAGTTTTCAAAGACCAAATAAACATTCCACTGTTCCAAAGGAAATCACCACTTGAAATAAACTGAAGAGCCATATCATAATTCGGTTTTTCAGTAAAAAGTTTAACCTTGTTTATTTCTTTGTGAGAATCAAGATACTCTGATTGAATAAATTGTATATATCCATATCCAGTGTTTGGTGAAGTGGGTTTTATTCCTAAAGTTACTAAAACATCATTTTCCTGACTTGCTCTTAGCCCTTGTTGAATTGTTTCAATAAACCTATCTTCATTAATAATATAATGATCTGAAGGTGAAACAATAATATTTGCATCAGGATTAAGTTTAGCTATCTTAAAATTTGCATAAGCAATGCAAGGAGCAGTATTTCTTCTGGTTGGCTCGGCAATAATTTGGTTTGGGTCAAGATTTGGGATTTGTTCATTTACCAAATCTCTATATATCCCATTGGTTACAATATAAATATTTTCTCTTGGGCAAACTCTCTCAAACCTGCGAAAAGTTGTTTGAATCAGAGTTTCTCCATTCCCTAAAACATCAATAAATTGTTTTGGTTTTGAAGTTTTGCTAAGTGGCCAGAATCTTGTACCTATTCCGCCAGCCATTATTATACAATAATTATTTATATTCATATCAAATCATATTATTTCAAAGCACAAAAATACTAATAGTTTGCTGTATTAACAAAATAAAACAAAGAAAAAAAATATAATAATTATTCCATAAATATTTTAGCCTATTATTAAGTTAAGTCTTTTATCAACCACAAGGAATACGATATATATTTTAAACTCCAACCACAACC
>JAQUTD010000151.1 GCA_028709955.1 Bacteroidales bacterium
AAATCTTATCCTTAAACAAAGGCATAAATTTAAGGGGATATAATGATTGTTCCATATTAAATATTGTTTTTATTTGCAAAAATAAAGTTTTTTTCTATACCTTTGCTTCGTTAAACCTAAAAACGAAAGATATGAGTAGATTATTTAAAACTATATCATTTTTTGCAGTGCTTCTAATGGTATTTGTATTTACATCAAATGTTAATGCACAAGTTGATAAATCAGACAAGGATTCTGAAAAAGTTTATACTGTTGTTGATAAGGAGGCAGAGTATCCAGGAGGTATTGAGGCTATGAACAGGTTTTTAGCACAAAACATAATTTACCCAACCTTGGCAAAACAAAAAAATATTCAGGGGAAGGTGCTAATCTCTTTTATTATTGAAAAAAATGGCTCAATATCCAATATTAAAGTTATTAAAGATATTGGAGAGGGTTGTGGTGAAGAAGGAATGAGGATTGTAAAACTTATGCCTAAATGGAAGCCTGCTCAACAAAAGTCAGAGCCTGTTAGACAGCAGTTTGTGCTCCCAATTTCATTTCAATTGACAAATAAATAGTTTTTTTGTTTACTTTTTCAAAAAATAATTGTTTATAGTATTGAATTAGTCGTTATTGAATGATTAGTTAAATCAGTAAATTGAAATTTAGTTATAATAATTTTATAAAAATCATTGGTATGAAAATTAAATCTTTTTTAGCAGCAATTGTCTACTTAACATTAATGTTTTCATTTGTTGGACTTTATGCACAGCAAGACACAAACGTTTATAATCAAGTTGAAGTTAGTGCGCAAATGCCTCAAGATAAGCAGGCAATTTCAAATTTTATCTTCTCTAACCTTGTTTATCCATCTGATGCAGTTGGATCGGGAATAAGCGGAATGGTTATGACAAAATTTATTATTGAACCTAACGGAACAATATCTAATATTCAAGTTGAAAGAGGTCTTCATCCACTGCTTGATGCCGAAGCAATAAGAGTTATTAGGCTAATCCCTGGTCAATGGATTCCTGCAAAAATAGGTTCAAATAATGTTCGTTCATTCTTCTATATTCCAGTTTTGTTTAGTAACCCACAAAACTAAAATTTAAAAGTTATATGTTCTAATAAAGAGTCGTCGTTTAATAATGACGACTCTTTTTGTTTATGTTTGTGACAGAATGTCATATTTTATTATTTTTTCATAATTGGCATATTAATTGACTATTTGATTATAAAAGCTGAAAATATTAAATAGAAAATAAATAAAAATATTAAAAGAATATGGGAAAAATAATCGGAATAGACTTAGGAACAACTAATAGTTGTGTCTCAGTAATGGAAGGAAATGAACCTGTCGTAATTCCTAATAGCGAAGGACGTAGAACAACACCATCAATAGTTGGGTTTTTGTCGAATGGGGAAAGAAAAGTTGGGGATCCTGCAAAACGTCAGGCAATCACAAACCCTCAAAACACTGTTTCCTCAATAAAAAGATTTATGGGAGAAACATGGGATAAAATTCAAAATGAAATATCACAAGTTCCATACAAGGTTGTTAAGGGAGATAATAACACTCCAAGAGTAGATATTGACGGAAGACTTTATACTCCACAAGAAATTTCAGCAATAGTTCTTCAAAAAATGAAGAAGACTGCAGAGGATTATCTTGGTCAAGAAGTAACAGAAGCAGTTATCACTGTGCCTGCATATTTCAGTGACTCACAACGTCAAGCAACAAAAGAAGCAGGTGAAATTGCCGGTCTTCAAGTAAAACGTATAATCAACGAACCTACAGCAGCAGCACTTGCATACGGATTAGATAGAAAATCACAAGATGTTCACGTGGCAGTGTTTGACCTTGGTGGTGGAACATTCGATATCTCTATCCTTGAATTAGGAGATGGAGTATTTGAAGTAAAATCAACAAATGGAGACACTCACCTTGGAGGAGATGACTTTGACCAAAAAATTATCAATTGGTTAGCTGATGAATTCTTGGCAGATAAGAATGTGGACTTAAGAAAAGACCCAATGGCTCTTCAACGTTTGAAAGAAGCAGCAGAAAAAGCAAAGATAGAACTTTCTTCTTCAACTCAAACCGAGATCAACCTTCCTTATATTATGCCAATTGATGGAATACCACAACACTTGGTAAAGACTCTAACAAGAGCAAAGTTTGAACAATTATGCGATAGCTTAATTAAAGCAACAGTTGAACCATGTCGTAAGGCATTATCAGATGCAGGATTAGATAAATCGAAGATTGACGAAGTAATCTTAGTTGGAGGCTCAACACGTATTCCAGCAATTCAAAAAATAGTTGAAGACTTTTTTGGAAAAACACCATCAAAAGGAGTAAACCCAGATGAAGTAGTTGCAGTAGGTGCAGCAATTCAAGGAGGAGTTTTAACAGGAGAAGTAAAAGACGTATTATTACTTGACGTTACCCCACTTTCATTAGGAATAGAAACCCTTGGTGGAGTAATGACAAAACTAATCGAATCAAACACAACCATCCCAACCAAGAAATCACAAGTGTTCTCAACCGCAGCCGACAATCAACCTTCAGTAGAAATACACGTATTGCAAGGAGAAAGAACAAGAGCAACGGATAATAAAACAATCGGACGTTTCCACTTAGACGGAATCCCACCAGCAAGAAGAGGAGTCCCACAAATTGAAGTAATATTCGATATAGATGCAAATGGTATATTAAACGTACATGCAAAGGATAACGCAACAGGCAAACAACAATCAATCCGTATTGAAGCATCAAGTGGCCTAAGCGAAGAAGAAATCAAGAGAATGAAAGCAGAAGCAGAAGCAAATGCAGATGCAGACAAGAAGTTGAAAGAAGAAGCAGATAAGATAAATGGAGCAGATGCAATGATTTTCCAAACAGAAAGTCAGTTGAAAGATATGGGAGATAAAATTCCAGCAGACAAAAAAGCACCAATCGAATCAGCACTAACAGAACTAAAAGCAGCACACGAAAGCAAAAACATAGCTCAAATAGATGCAGCAATGGAAAAGCTAAATGCAGCATGGAGCACAGTATCGCAAGAAATGTACAACCAACCAGGCGCTAATCCACAACAAGA
>JAQUTD010000043.1 GCA_028709955.1 Bacteroidales bacterium
AGTCGAGCGGATTGTGTGACATGATATCTCTCTCAAAGGATTTTTTTAATTAAATTAATATCTAATTTCTTGAAGTTTTTCTTTAAAAAAGTTAGATAGATATCAAAATTATTATTTCCTTTGCATTTATTAATCTAAAAAATTTAAAAATATGGAAACAATTTGTAGTGATTATTGTCCTTTTGAACAAATATCATGGTTATGGTATTGTGGAGGGGTTGTTGTTAGTTTTCTTGCAGGGGCTCTTTGGTATGGCTTTTTATTTCCTAAAACGTGGATGAAGGCTGTAAGGTATGAGTGTGCTTGTGGTGCTGATGTTGTGAATGGGGAAAAGTGTACTTGTAAGTCAAGAGGGGTGTTTTTAACTATGCTTTTTCAATTTATTTCAACTGCTTTTGTTGTGTTTATGTATTTTGTGTTAACTCCAATTTCAATTTGGCTGTCTGTTATTGTTGTTGTGGCTGTTTGTGCTTGGATGAAATCTAATCTTAAGTTTCAAATTAGCAATTGGAAGAGATATATTACATTGGCTTTGATTGATGTTGGATATTTCTTTATTGTTTCTGTTATTGCGGTTTTGTTTTCATTAATTTAAAAATTTGATATTGTTATGCTTTTTAAAAAAGATAGAATAAGTAGTGAGTATGATATAAAGGTTCCGAAGCTTATTGAACGGACTAAGAGAAAGGCGGCTGTTTTTACTGTTGTTGGGGAGTATGGTAATCAAGATTATTCTACTTGTTGGGCTAAGTTATGGGCTTTTATTAATCAAAATAAGCTTTTTAGTATGAGGATGGAGTTTTTAGGCATTTATCCTGATGACCCATCAACAACTCCTAAAGAGGAATGTCGTTTTAAGGCTTGTGTTACCATAAATAAAGATGCTGAGGATGGTGATGAAATTAAGATTGAAGAGATTGAAGGTGGTAGGTATTTGATGTTTCACTACACTGGCAGTTATGATAATTTTAGATCTGTATATGATATAATTTATAATGAATATTTAGCCGATAAGGACTATAAGTTTAGAAATGCTCCTTGGCTTGAAAAGTATTTAAACAATCCTCAAAAGGTTGAACCTAAAAAGCTTAGAACGGAAATATATATTCCTATTGAATAATAGATTATATGTTTTTATTTATTGAAAAGCTGAGAGGGGATTCCTTTCAGCTTTTTTAGTTTAGAATAGGGATAGTTGCGGCTCTTCTTTGGGGCTAAAGAATTCAATCTTTTGTGAAATTCCTAATTTATAGGTTTCTTCTTCAAAAATATCTTGTAGTTTTTTATGGTTTGGACTTGAACAAACGTATTGCTCTCCAAAGGCATTATTGTATTTCTCTTTCATTGTTTTGAAGGAGGTATCTAATGCTTGATAGAAAAAATCTCTTGAGCCTTTTCTTAATGTTACTCCAAAGGCAGGAAATATATAGGAAGCTCCATAGTCTTTTGCCTTATTAATTATAGATTTTATGTTTTCTTGAGTGTCATTAATAAAAGGGAGAATTGGCATTAGGGTTATTCCTGTATAGATACCTTTTTGTGCTAAAAACCTCATTGCATCAAAACGCAATGATGATTTGGGGGAGAATGGTTCTATTATTTGAGATAAAGCATCTTCGAAAGTGGTTATGGTAAAACTAACTGCGGCATAAGTTTTCGAAATCTCTTGAATAAGGTCATAATCTCTTTCAACCAAATTGCTTTTAGTTATAATATGAACAGGGAATTTCTTTTGTGCAATAACCTCTAATGCCTTACGAGTCATTTCTAATTCTTTTTCAAGTGGCATATAAGGGTCGTTCATGGAACCTGTTCCTATGGTTGATTTTATTTTTCGTTTAGATGATAATTCTTTATTTAATAGTTCTATGGCATTTTGTTTGACAGATATTTTTGAAATATCGTTTATCCCATAACACTCGCTTCTTGTGTCGCAATAAATACATCCATGCTGACATCCTCTGTAAAGATTCATACTATATGAAATGCCAAACCAAGAATCTTGTTCTTTATATTTGGATAATATGGTCTTAGCTTCAATATATTTTATTGAATTATCATCATCTATGGATAGATTCATCCCTATTCTATTTGTTTGAATAGATTATTAGTCTTCTAAGAAAAATACTATCGAACTAACAACTCTTGCTTTTTGTAAAAATTCTTCTTTTGGGGCTGTTGATATTGCATCTTCTTCATAGTAGGAGCGACCTGCAATTGATATTTGCCCTTGTGATGCGGTTTTTATTTTTCCAAGCTTGGATTTGGAATCATTTGCAAATTGTTCTCCTGCCAAACGAGCATTCTTGGTGCTTTCAGCAATTAGGGCTGGTTTAATACTATTTAGCTCAGGAAACTTATAATCACAATTTATGTCTGAGGACAGGTTTTTATTGATTAGGTCTAAATCAATATTATTACTCATCTCCTTTGCTTGTTCAACCTTATCTGTTGTGATTGTGATTAATCTTGTTGCTCTATAACGGTCTATTTTGATTTTTTCCTTTAGTTCGTAGTCATATCTATAATATTCCTTACCATCATAAATGCTTACTTGTTCTTCCTTAATGTCTGAGTCTTTATAGCCTTTTTCTTTTAAATATTTTTTTATTGCATCAACTTGATTATTAGTCTTTGCAATAATATCTTGAGGAATATCTCCCGAAAAACTAACTTTAATATTAATAAAAGCTTTGGTTGCTTTAATTTCTTTTTCTGCCAAGCCCTTAACCGTCACAACTCTATCTTTGTCACTGAATGACTTTAATCCTTTGAAAATAAAATAACCAACAAATAATAAACTTATTGATATTAATAATCCAACAATGATAGTTGTTAGTTCTTTTTTGTTTTCCATGATATTTTTTATTTAGTTTATTTCTTAACAACAGGATTTATTGGAAATTCTTGAAAATATATAATTACATCTACGTCTTCGGCATAATTATTCACAGGGCTTAATTTCCCAGTGAACTTAGCAGTTATTCTACCATTTTCATTTTTAATAACATTCAATGAACCATTTTCATACTCCATCCATTCATCAAAATTAAAATATCCACCTGTGTTGCTATATGATTTATTTTTAACATACTGCACTCTGTATCCTGAAAAGCTCCCATCATCATTAACATTAACATGAACATAAACTCTATTGCGAATTAGTGTTATCATATTGTCAAGATCTGAACATGCAACAAAGTCAATCATTTTGTTTTCGCTTCCTTGGGGTTCAGTTTTTGAAAACATTTGAGCTAAATCATTTCCTTGCCAAACAACATCCCCAATTTTAGCTTTGAAATAAAGACCAGTAGGAGGGATTCCATCCTCAAATTTTGGTTCAAAACTTTCCTCTGGGTCGCAACTTGAAAATAATATTGGTAATATTAAAACAAGTAAGACATAAATAGATTTAATTCTTTTCATAAGCCTAAAATTTATTAAATAATCGTTTGCAAAGAAAACTAAAAAATAATTATTAATCAAGTTTTCTTCAATATAAATTTATAACAACAAAAAAGCCGAAATTGTAAACAATAACGGCTATTTTTTTTTCTAAATGTGAAAATTATCTTATTCTAACTCGTGAATTACTAATCCAGAACGAAGCTTAGGTTCAAACCAGGTTGTCTTTGGAGGCATAATGTTTCCACTATCAGCAATATCGATTAATTGTTTCATAGAAACAGCATAAAGAGCAAATGCAGCTTTCATTTCACCACTGTCAACTCTTCTTTTCAATTCGCCTAAACCTCTAATTCCGCCAATAAAATCGATTCTCTTAGAAGTTCTAAGGTCCTTAATATCTAATATCTCATCTAAAACTAAGTTTGAAAGAATAGTAACGTCTAAAACTCCAATTGGATCACTGTCGTTGTATGTACCTTCTTTTGCAGTCATCTTATACCAATTCCCGCTCATATACATACTAAACTCGTGAAGTTTTGTTGGAGTGTAGATTTCAGAACCCATTTTCTCAACAACAAATGATTTATTTAAATTAGCAATAAATTCATCTTCACTTAAACCATTCAAATCTTTAACAACACGATTGTAATCAATAATTTTTAATTGGTTATCAGGGAAAATTACTGCCATGAAATAGTTGTATTCTTCATTTCCTGAGTGATTTGGATTCTTAGCTTTTCTTTCTTGTCCAACTCTTGCAGCAGCAGCAGTTCTGTGATGACCATCGGCAACGTAAAGTGAAGGAATTTCTTTTTCAAAAATTTCTTCTATTCTCTTTATTTTTGCTTGGTCGTTAATAACCCAAAACTTATGTCCAAAACCATCTTCTTTTGCAATAAAATCATAAATAGGTTTTTCTTTTGCAACAACATCAGAAACAATGTTGTCAATTTCTTTATGTGCAGGATAGGCAAAGAAAACGGGTTCAACGTTAGCGTTTGTTATGTTAACATGAATCATTCTATCGTCTTCCTTATCTTTACGAGTAAGTTCATGTTTTTTAATATTGTTATTGAAATAATCATCAACATGAGTACATCCTACAATACCATATTGAGTTCTTCCATCCATTGTTTGAGCATAAATATAAAGTTTTGGTTCATTTTCTTTAACTAACCAGCCTTCATTCTTAAACATGTTGAAGTTTTCAACTACCTTATCATATACTTCTTTTGAATGTTCGTCAATTCCTTCAGGAAGATCAATCTCAGCCTTAGTCACTCTAAGAAGAGAAACTTCATTTCCTTTTGCTTCCAGTCTTGCCTCAGAAGAATTCATAACATCATATGGACGAGATGCTAAACTTGAAGCAATCTCAACAGGAGGGCGTAGGCCCTTAAAAGCTTTTACTCTTGCCATTTAATTTATATTTTATGGTTTTAATATTTGTTATTAAATTATTATTCACTAATAATCTGCAAAATTAGTTTTTATTTTGGATTCGACCAAAAAACTAATTAGAAAGTCTTGCAAAAGAAATAATGATGATATAAGCCTTAAAAATTAAGGCTAAAAAATATTAGAAGATAAAAGAACTATTATATCTTATGACATGGGAAACAACAATTATAACAACCGTTTACTTCAGAATAAATGGTTCTTGCCTTAATAATTGCATCAGAACAAATTTGAAAATCACCCAACTCAATCAAACTTTCAGTTGGAGGCTTATTTTCACATGATTTCTTATGAACTTCATGTTTCCCTTTTTCATTAGGTATTTTGCAAACATAATATGTACTCATAAATTCAATAATGTATGTTTTTAATGTTAATAATATATATAGTTCCTTTTATTTTACTGCTAATCCTTAGTTTATTATATTGAAAAATTCTTAAAAAATATTTTCGATGCAAAACTACATATAAAAAAATTAATAATCAACAAAAATTGCAAAATAATATGTGAATATTAATTTTTCACTTCTAAAAAAGCATAATTTCTGAATTAAATTTTTAAATTATAAAATTAATTTCATGTTTATAATTTGATTGATAGCAATATAAGGCATGTAGGGGAAATCTTTTATTTATTTATCCAATCCAAAACTCTTCCTATTTGAGATAATCTTAGTAATTTTGAAGTCATTTTACATATTAAATATGGATGCTAAATTAACAGAACACGCCAAAAACGTAATAAAAGCAGGAAGTGATGAAGCAATGCGACTTCGAAGTGATTTTTTCGGAGTTGAACATTTGTTTTTAGGCATGGTACGCGAAAAAGAATGTAAGGCAATGCAAATATTGTCTGAATTTAATATTGATGCTCAGTCAATTAAAAAGGAAATTGAACAAACAATACAAAAACAAGGAGTTTTTAGTGCAATCAATCAAGAGAGAGATGTCCCTCTTTTAAAACAAACTGAAAGAGTAATAAAACTTTCATTTCTTGAAGCAACAGATATTGGTGCTGAAGAAATTGGAACTGAACATTTTTTGTCAGCCATTTTGAAAGAAGGCAACAATCTGGTTGCAAACATTCTCTTCAGTAGAGGCTTAACCTATGAAATAATTCACACGTGGGTTCAAAATCAGTTTGATAGCACTAAGCAAGAGGATGATGAGGATTTTGAAGAAGAGGAAGATGACGAAATTGATTTTGGATTTAAGGCCTCAGAGGATATGGAATTTGGTGATGATTCTCAAGAAGAATTTTCATTTGAAGACAAATCATCTCTAAAAAAACATAAAAAAGTAAGTTCACTTAAGGAAGAAAAGAAACCAACACCTTTTTTAGACAATTTTGGAAAAAATTTATCCAAACAAGCAGAGCTGGGACTAATAGACCCAATTGTTGGAAGAGAAACCGAAATGGAAAGGATTGCTCAAATTCTTTCAAGGAGGAAGAAAAATAACCCAATTTTGATTGGAGAACCAGGAGTTGGTAAAAGTGCAATTGCGGAAGGATTAGCCCTAAGGATTGCAGCAAAAGACGTTCCTTACACATTGTATAGAAAGAAAATATACACCTTAGATTTAGCTTCAGTTGTGGCTGGAACCAAATATAGGGGGCAATTTGAAGAAAGACTTAAAGGATTGATTACTGAGCTTGAAAAAAATCCTGAAATAATTCTATTTATTGATGAAATACACACTATTGTTGGAGCAGGAAATGCTTCTGGTTCGTTAGATGCTTCCAATATCTTCAAACCTGCTTTGGCAAGAGGAGAATTGCAATGCATTGGTGCAACAACCCTTAGTGAATATAGAAAGAATATTGAGGCTGATGGTGCATTAGAAAGAAGGTTTCAAAAAGTGATGATTGAACCTACAACAGCCTCACAAACCCTCACTATTCTAAAAAATATAAAGTTCAAGTATGAACAGCATCACAAAGTAAAATATGAAGATAAGGCACTTGAAGCTTGCGTAAAACTATCCGAAAGATACATTAACGATAGGCAGTTACCCGATAAGGCTATTGATGCATTGGATGAAGCAGGAGCAAGAGCTCATGTTAAGGATTTAAGAGTTCCAAAAGAACTTGTTGAAATTGAGAATAGAGTAAGTGAACTTGAAGCTCAAAAAAAAGAAGTAGTTGTCAGAAGAGAATTTGAAAAAGCAAAACAACTTAAAAATGAAATTGACGAGCTAAACGAAGATTTGGTTGTTAAGTATAAGTTTTGGGAAAAAGAGATTGAGAACAACTATATTAAAGTCAGTGAAAATGATATTGCAAATGTAATTTCAATGATGAGTGGTGTTAAGATTCAGAAAATAAGTTCTGATGAATCAACAAAGCTACTCAAAATGGAAAAAATCCTAAAAGCCTCTGTTGTTGGACAAAACGAAGCAGTATCTAAAATTTCTAAAGCCATAAGAAGAGCAAGGGTTGGAATAAATGACCCTAATCGACCAATAGGCTCCTTTATTTTTGTTGGACCAACAGGAGTTGGAAAAACCCATTTGGCAAAAGAGTTAGCAAAATATTTGTTTGATTCTGAAAACAACCTCATAAGGTTAGATATGAGTGAATATATGGAAAAGCATAGTGTTTCAAGAATAATTGGATCTCCTCCAGGCTATATAGGACATGATGAGGCAGGTCAATTAACTGAAAAAGTAAGAATGCACCCATATTCAATTGTTTTGTTTGATGAAATTGAAAAAGCCCATCCAGATGTATTTAACATATTGCTCCAAATTTTGGATGATGGAAATTTAACTGACTCAATAGGTAGGAGGGTAGATTTCAAAAACACCATCATAATTATGACTTCAAATATTGGCAGTAGAAAGCTAAAAGACTTTGGAATAGGTGTTGGTTTTTCAACCTTAGCAAGAACAAGCAAGATTGAGGAAATAGAAAAAAGTATTATAGATAACGATATAAATAAAACATTTTCTCCAGAGTTTATAAATAGGATTGATGATATTGTTTTCTTCCGTTCACTTGAAAAAGACGATATTATTGAAATCATAGATATTGAGCTTAACAGACTAACCAAAAGACTAAAAAGCCTTGAATTTACGATCGAATTCACAGCTGATTTAAAAGAACTATTAGTTGAAAAGGGAATAGATAAACAATTTGGGGCAAGGCCTTTGAAAAGAGCAATTCAAAAATATGTTGAGGACCCAATCTCTGAGGCTATTCTTGAAAATAGGGATAAGAAAAAGAAAAAAATCAGGGTTTCGCAAGAAGATAATGAAACAAAAATAGAAATTTATTAATGCTATTACTTAAAAATTTTTTCATAGAGTTTGGCTCCTACCTTCTTTTGATGAAAGAAGCGTTTAGAAAGCCTCAGAATATGCATATATTCAAAAGGCAGATGCTACATGAAATAGATGCCTTAGGTGTTAATTCTATCCCAATTGTTTGTGTAATTTCAGTTTTTGTTGGAGCAGCTGTTGTTATTCAGATGATTCTCAACCTTCAAAATCCAATCTACCCATCTTGGATATATGGATATGCATCCCGAAAAGCACTAATTTTGGAATTCGCCCCAACAGTCATATCCCTGATTTTGGCAGGAAAATGTGCCTCAATGATAGCTTCAGAAATAGGTTCTCAAAGGATTTCCGAACAAATTGATGCTATGGAAGTTATGGGCGTAAACACTGCAAATTATTTAATTCTCCCCAAAATATTTGCCTGCTTGGTTTTCTTCCCACTACTAATTGTGCTTAGCATATTTATAGGACTAATTGGAGGAGGCTTTGGAGGTATGCTAAGTGGATTGTCTGCCTTCCACTACATTGAAGGCATTCGGCTCGAATTTGCAACCTATGACATAGTTTATGCAATTTCAAAAACAGCAGTAAATGCAATTTTGATTTCATCCATAGCAGCCTATAGAGGATACACCATGACGGGAGGGTCGGTTGAAGTTGGAATACAAAGCACAAAAGCAGTTGTTCAAAGCAGTGTTGCAATAATGGTAATAAATCTTTTAATGACTAATCTATTTTTCTAATGGTTGAACTTGTAAATGTTTCTAAATCCTTTGATGGAAAACAAATTCTTAAAAATATTAATATTAAGTTTGCACAGGGAAAATGTAACTTAATTATTGGTTTAAGTGGCAGCGGTAAAACAGTGTTGATGAAAACATTAGTAGGATTACATTTGCCCGAACAAGGTGACGTTCTCTATGGTGGAAATGCATTTAATAAAATGAGTGTGGAAGAGCAGATAAATGTTAGAAAATATATAGGAATGGTTTTTCAAGGAGGAGCATTATTCGATTCAATGACTATTGAAGAAAATGTTATGTATCCCATTAGGATGTTTCAAAAATCATCATATCATGAAATGCTCGATAAAGTAAATTTTTCATTAGAGAGAGTAAATCTTAAGGGAGTGAATAAAATGATGCCCTCAGAAATAAGTGGTGGGATGAAAAAAAGAGTTGCAATTGCAAGGGCAATAGCTGCAAAACCTAAATATCTTTTTTGTGATGAACCCAACTCAGGGCTCGATCCACAAACTTCCATTCTAATTGATGAATTAATATATGATATAACACACGAATTCAACATTACAACCATAGTTAACACTCACGATATGAATTCTGTTGTTGAAATAGGTGAACAAATCTACTATATTCATAAAGGAGAATTATGGTGGCAAGGAGATAATAAAAACGTTTTAAGCTCAACCAATAAAGAACTTAATGATTTTATTTTCTGTACAGCTCTAACAAAAAAAATAAAACAACAAAGTGAAAACAAATAAAACAAGATTTAGAAAGTTTTGGTCTTCATTTGTAAAAATACTGTTAATGCTAATTTCAAGTGCAATAATAGTATTGATTTTCCCAACCAATGAAACTTTCAAATATGATTTCCAAAAAGGAGGATTTTGGGAACATGAAACTCTAATATCTCCTTTTGATATAACTCTTTACAAAACTTCAGACCAATTGCTTCAAGAAAAAGAAGCTATATTGAGCAGTAAAAAACTATATTTTGATATTCAAAAAGGAAACTTTGATTCACTTGCTCCCGAAATTCAAGGACTCCCTCTGGACTACATTATTTACGTTCTAAAAGACACAACAGCCTTTGAACTAAGAATTTCAGAAATAACAACACCTCTAAAACTCAATCAAAAAATAACTCAAAAGAACTTAGATTTACAATTAAATAATATATCTCCAATAAAAAAAATAATAAAAAAAGGAGATCAAATAATTGTTAAAGGGGAACTGATTGATGACCTAAAATACGAAGCACTAACTATATATAAAAATGAATATGAGAAGAAATTTACTTCCCAAAAAACCAAATACAAACAAATTTTAGGACAATTTCTTTTAGTTTCGTTAGCCTTGATAGCAATGTTATATTTTTTCAAATATATAATTCCAGAGCTCTACAAAGACATAAGAAAAATCATCCTAATACTGTCTGTAATCATACTTATGGTTCTAACAACAGCACTAATAATAGACTTCAATACGCAATATATATATGTTGCCCCTTTATGTCTAACACCAATTCTAATTAGAACATTTTTCGATTCCAGATCTTCACTCTACGTTTTTTTAGTAAACATAATTATAATAGGTTTTTCAGTACCTCATAGCTTCGAATTTGTGTTCTATCAACTTATGGTTGGAATGATGGTTATAATAAGCATGGAGCATCTTAAAAAACGTGGTGATTTTTTCAAAACAAGTCTTTTTGTCTTTTTCACCTATTCAATAATATATGTTGCACTAACCTTAATTCAAGATGCAGACTTGTCAAAAATAAACCCATTTAGATTCTCCTATTTTGCAATAAATGCAGCCCTAACACTATTAGCCTTCCCCCTAATTTTTGTGTTTGAAAAACTATTTGGATATGTTAGCGAATTATCCCTCTTAGAATATTCTGACACCAACAGTAAAGTTTTAAGAGAACTCTCCGTAAAGGCTCCAGGCACTTTCCAACACTGTGTTCAAGTAGCTAACATTGCAGAGGATTTAATTCATCAAATTGGAGGCAATGCACTCCTAACAAGAGTAGGAGCACTACATCATGATATTGGAAAAACCTTAAAACCATTATTCTACATAGAAAACCAACATACAGGATTTAATCCCCACAACGAAATAAATAATGAGGAGTCAGCCCAAATAATAACATCCCACGTTGTTGATGGAGTAAGATTGGCACATAAATATAAATTGCCCGACCCAATTATAGACTTTATAAGAACACATCATGGCTCAAGTAAAACAAAATACTTTTATAACAAACAAAAACTTGAACATCCTAATATTCCAATTGATGAAAACCTATTCACCTACATGGGGCCTAAACCATTTTCAAGAGAAACCGCTGTGGTGATGATGGTTGATAGTGTTGAGGCAGCGTCAAGAAGTTTGTCCGACCATACAGAAAAATCTTTAAGTGATTTGGTGGATAATATAATAGATGAACAAATAAAAACAAACCAGCTATCAAACGCAGACATAACCTTTAGAGATATAACAGCCATAAAGCAAAACCTAAAACTAAAACTACAAGCAATTTATCACACTCGAATAAAATATCCT
This sequence comes from Bacteroidales bacterium, assembly GCA_028709955.1. Classification (GTDB taxonomy): domain Bacteria; phylum Bacteroidota; class Bacteroidia; order Bacteroidales; family P3; genus UBA10566. The sequence continues at coordinate 11,463 of JAQUTD010000043.1, forward strand.
GTTAGTAATTAGTTCACTTAATCCATTTTTTTTTCTTATATTTGCAAATTGAATTAAAAAAAACATAAATAATGAGCGAAGAATTGAATAAAATAAAAAATGCTTATTCAGCCGATAATATAACCGTTTTAGAAGGACTTGAAGCAGTACGTATGCGACCTGCCATGTATATTGGCGATGTTAATACCAGAGGGCTTCACCATTTAGTATATGAAGTTGTAGATAACTCAATTGATGAAGCTCTTGCAGGCTATTGTTCAAAGATAGATGTTTTTATTCTTGAAAATAATGCTATAAGAGTTGAAGATAATGGACGAGGAATCCCTGTTGATATGCATGAAAAAGAAGGAAGAAGTGCCTTAGAAGTTGTTATGACAGTATTGCATGCAGGAGGAAAATTTGATAAAGGTTCATATAAAGTTTCAGGAGGACTGCACGGAGTGGGGGTTAGTTGTGTAAATGCACTATCCTCAGTTATGAAAGTTACAGTATGTAGAGATGGAAAACAATACGAACAAGAATATCATCAAGGAGACCCAGCATACAAAGTAAGAGAAGTAGGACCATCAGACAAAACAGGAACCATAACCGAATTCTTGCCCGACTCAACAATATTCACAATTGCAGAATATAACTACGAAACACTATGCACACGATTAAGAGAACTTTCTTTTCTTAACAAAGGCTTAGAACTAAACATAACCGACTACAGAAAAAAAGACGATGAAGGCAACTATATATCAGAAAGATTCTATTCAGAATACGGACTAAAAGACTTCATCAACTATTTAGATGGCAACCGTGAAAAACTTATGCCAGAACCAATATGCATCGAAGGAATGAAACAAGACATTCCAATTGAAATTTCAATGCAATATAACACTACCTTCACCGAAAACCTACACTCCTATGTAAATAACATAAACACTCACGAAGGAGGTACACATCTTTCAGGTTTTCGTAGAGGACTAACACGTACCCTAAAGAGCTATGCTGACAAAAGTGGAATGTTGGAAAAATTGAAATTTGAAATTGTGGGAGATGACTTTAGAGAAGGGTTAACAGCAGTTATATCGGTAAAAGTTCAAGAACCACAATTTGAAGGACAAACTAAAACAAAATTAGGGAATAATGAAGTAATGGGAGCAGTAGATCAAATAGTGTCTGAACTACTGAACAACTACTTAGAAGAAAACCCAAAAGAAGCCAAGCTAATTGTAAACAAAGTAATACTTGCAGCCACAGCACGTCACGCAGCCCGAAAAGCCAGAGAATTAGTACAACGACAAACTGTTCTTGGAGTTGCAGGGTTGCCAGGAAAGTTGGCTGACTGTTCCAATTCAGACCCAGAGAAATGTGAAATATTCATTGTCGAAGGACAATCGGCAGGAGGAACAGCCAAACAAGGAAGAAATAGAGAATACCAAGCCATACTTCCTCTAAGAGGAAAAATCCTAAACGTTGAAAAATCAATGCAACATAGAGTACTTGACTCTGAAGAAATTAAAAACATATACACAGCCTTAGGAGTTTCAATAGGGACAGCAGAAGACTCCAAAGCCCTTAATTTAGAAAAACTTCGTTACCACAAAGTTGTGATTATGACGGATGCCGACGTTGATGGAAGTCATATAGCCACTTTAATTCTAACCTTTTTCTTCCGCTACATGAGAGAACTTATTGAAAATGGACACGTATACCTTGCAACTCCGCCACTATATTTAGTGAAAAAAGGCAAACAAGAACGCTACTGCTGGACAGAAGAAGAACGCTACCAACACCAAGAAGAATTAGGAACAACCGGAGTTGCAGTACAACGTTACAAAGGTCTTGGAGAAATGAGTGAAACCCAACTATGGGAAACAACCATGAATCCAGAAACCAGAACATTCCGCCAAATAGACATAGAAAACGCCTCAGAAGCCGATAGAGTCTTTTCAATGCTTATGGGAGATGAAGTGCCTCCAAGAAGAGAATTTATTGAAAAGAACGCTACTTATGCCAACATTGACGCATAAAAAAATATGTAGTTTCCTTATTTAGGCTTACATCAAACAGCTCCTTGCCCAACTCCGATATTCTTGCTTTATAGGATTTTGACGATTCATCCATAGTGGATTTTTTGTAAGTCTTGTCTTGGCTATCTAATTTTTGCTCGCTCCATTGCTTAAATAATCTTCGATAACCTATATCCTAAAGGCATAGGTTATTTTTCCTTTTTTGGTTGCAAAAGTGTTAACTTTTTTCAGGACAAGACAGACATAAAATACATCAAGTTTGGTTGAAAATATACTTAACATAAAAAGAATTATATTAAGGATAAATCCAAATAGGTTAGGTTTATTTTTGTGTAAGTTAAGCTTATATTATATATTTTTTTCTAACACAAAGGTTAAATAAATAGAGAATAGATGAGAAAGGGGAAGAATAGTTACCCAAGTTACCAAAAATAGGTAACTATTCAAAACTATTTCACGAAAAAAATGAAAAAAAGTTTTTGAAAAGTGACCTATTTGGGTAACTATGGTAACTATTTTTTTTTATGATTCAAATGATCAACTTTCAAGGTTAAAACTTCCTTTTTCCAACCATATGAAAGTGGCATTAGCTGTTGTAACATATCCTTATATTAACAACCTGTGGGATTGGAGGTCAATAAAGTTGGGGTTATTGTATAAAGCAATATTGGATTAGGTTTGCTCCCATTTGTAGGGCTTTAAGGCGGGTTTGAGGTGAGTCGTTGTGGACGTCTTCATCTTCCCAGCCGTCTCCAAGGTCGGATTCGTAGGA
>JAQUTD010000044.1 GCA_028709955.1 Bacteroidales bacterium
ATCTTATTTTTACTTATACCCAATTTCTCTGCAACATAATATACTCTATTGTCATATTTAGTAAGAAAATGCTCAATTATCATTTTGTCGTATTGTTCTAAAGTTCTTTCTTCTCTAAGAATATCAACCTTACACATATTCTTTCTTAAATAAATTTCTTCTGGATATATAATTGAATTGTTAGCCATCATTAGCGAAAGTTCCATAATTGCCTTTAATTCTCGATGATTTTGGGGATAATCATAGTTTAGGAGAATTTCTTTTGCTCCGTGACTAAGTTGTTTTAATGGTTTTCTATTCTTCTTACAATATTCTAAAATAAAGAATTCTGCCAACTCTATTATTTCTTCTCCCATTTCTCTTAAAGGGAAAAGCTCTATTGTAAACTGACTTAATTTATTATATAAGTCTTTATTAAAACGCCCTTTAAGGTTTTCTTCAAGTAAATCTTTTTTTGTTGAAGCAATTATTCTAATATCATTACCTTTTTCTAATGAAGAAAGAGAGGAATTTATTTTTCCTTTTTCAATTATCTCAAGTAGTTTTTCTTGCTCCTTTAAGTCTAAATTTCCTATTTCATCTAAGTATAGTGTTCCACCATTTGCTTTTGATATATATTTTAATATTTTGTCAACAGATAAAATGGTTGTAATATTCACTACAACAAATTCTTTGTCCTTTCGAATTGAGGAGTTGTGAATGCTTCTGGCTGTATATTCTTCTCCTGAACCTACTTCGCCACTAATTAAAACATTCTTTTTAGTTTTTGATGCCTCATTAATAATATTCTCAATTATTTTAAGCTTCTTCTCACTCATTCTTAAAGATTGTTTTAAAAAAGGTCAATTAATAATTAGTCCGAAATTGTTATCAGAAATTCAAATCATAGAAAACTACCTTGTTCCTATACTTCCTATAATGTTATTATCTTGATAGTGTCCTAAGAATATAATTTGCTTATCCAAGGTTAGGAAAAGTGTTTTGAAAAAAGGCATTTTATTGGATTTAGAATTGTATGCTTCATGCCAACGCCAAGATCCATCGTTATAAACCTGAACAAAATTTATTTGAGTTCTGGATTTGTCGGAATTATAATTTCTTAATGGGAAGAAAGTATTACCATCGTAATTGTCTTGATGATCATTGAACATTAAGTATAATCCATAACGGTCTCTTGAAATAGCATAAGAATTAAATTGGTCGCTTTCACGATATGTTTTTTGTCTTTTTGGAATATAGGCACTTCCATTAATAAATCCTGTCTTATCAACATTTGTAATAATAATGTCATTAAAGAAATTTGCATTTTCGCCAGTTGGAGTATCCCCTCTCCTTTTTGGTGGTTGAATTTTTGATTCGAATTTTTGTTCACCAATCATTATACAATTTCCTCCTACCATTGGAATGAGGTGATCTACTGTTGCAACCATATCGGACGGCAGTGCAAGTTCACTTTTTAATGGGATATCATCATCTGTTTCATATTCTTTAAACTCTAAAGTAGATGAATTCTTTTTGAACCCTCTTCTATGGTCGTATAAGAAAGAGAAAGCCCCAATTGCTCGCTCTGGTGTTGTGGTTGTGGTTGAGTAGTAGCCCGAAACCAAATAATCTTCTTCATTTGCAAATGCACATTTAAAGTCTGTTGCCCATGCCTTATCTAATTGTTCTTCATGGCTTCTTTGTTCATATTCATTCATCCAAATTAAATGAATCTTTCCATCGGTGTATATTTTCTTTTTGGTGTTAGTGAATGATTTTATTGCAATCAAGCTTCTCAATCCATCATTACTTACTGCAATATCCTTAATTAAATATGCATCATTGCTGACTTTTAACATATGAGGTTTCTCCCATAATAATCGCATTTTGTTGTCGTAGATTTCAACATTAATTGACCTTCCAGCAGTGTCATTTGTAAGAAATCCAAAGGCTAATTTGGTTTTGTTCTCAGAAAAATTAAATAAATATGGTTTCTGTCCTTCAATTGCAAAGTATTCATATGTTTTAAATCTTTGAGGTTTTTCTCCAATCAAACGTAAATCTTTTGTATGGAAAAATTGATAATATAAGTTTGCTTTTCCTGTTGTTACTTTTTGAGCTTGTTTTTTTACTCTTGAACCCTTTGTTGGTGCTGGTTTGTCTTCAGAAACCCTACTCAATATAAAACCAATCAACTCTCCCGATTGCCAAGTGTGTTCAATTTTGAAAGAAGAGTGACCAAAATCCATTCTATATATCTTTTGAACATTTTGATTTTTATCAATTCTTGCCATATAGTAATTGAGCTTAAACTCTCCTGAGCCTTCATATTCATTAATCAAATACCACATATAATACCCTTGGGCATCTTCCATAACTATCTGAGCATCCTCACATGTTTCAATTATATTATAAAATCTTTCTCCCCATTTAACATCAACTTGCGAAAAAGAAACAATGGAAATAAACATCATTATTATTGATAAAAAACATTTTTTCATAATACTTTTCTATAATTATTTTCGTTTTTAAAGGGCAAATATACAGAAAATTTTACCACTTTGATAAACTTTTCTGTTTTTTATTGTCTAAACCTACATAATTAATAAACTTGAAATTGTATTTTTGCATACTAAAATAAACACGAAACATGAAATTTATAGTAAAATCACTATTCTTACTAATTGCTGGGATATTATTCTTATCTCCAGATTCATTCTCTCAAGGCTCTCAAGCCCAAACAGAACCAAGGGTTAACGAAATTAAAGCCAAGTCATCCTTCAAAATAAGTGGGAAAGTTAAGGATTCTTCAACTGGAGAATTTCTTCAATATGTAAATGTTGTAATTCTTAACTCAAAAGATTCTTCTTTAGTAAATGGAACAATTACTGATGACCATGGGAAGTTTTCCTTACAATCAAAAAAAGGGAAATATCTATTAAGATTAACTTTCATTGGATACAAAGATATTTACCAAAAATTAGAAATTAAGGGTGAAGATTTAGCCTTAGGTGTTATTAATCTTAACTTGGGTGCTGAAGCTCTTGAAGGAGTTGAAATCACAGCCGAAAGAAGTATGATGGAATATCAACTTGATAAAAGAGTTATCAATGTTGATAAAAATATTGTTAGTGCTGGAGGTTCTGCAACAGATGTTTTGGAAAATGTGCCTTCTGTTACTGTAGATCAAGAAGGTAAAGTCTCTCTAAGGGGGAGTGGAAACGTTACTGTTTTGGTTGACGGGAGACCAAGTGAATTGCTTGGAAGTGACCTTCAAACCGTTTTAGAACAAATCCCTTCCTCAACAATTGAAAGCGTTGAAGTTATAACAAACCCTTCTGCAAAATATAATCCAGATGGCATGAGTGGTATTATTAATATAGTTCTTAAAGAAAAAGGAAACAGAGGATTCAATGGATCTATTGCAGCATCCACTGGAGTCGGAATCAATAACAATATGGATATAGACAAATTTCTATTTCCACAAGCGAGCTTGTCTGCTGCTTTAAATTATTCAACAAAGAAATATGCCGTTTATTTTAATGGAGATATAAGGTATTTTGAAACATCAAGTAATGGATTTAACGAAAAAACAATGTTAGCAAACAATCTAAACTTACTACAAAATCGCTACACTGATGGCAATAGACTTGGACGTGGGTTTAAAATTGGTGGCGATTGGTATATTAATAACAAAAACACCTTAAGTCTATCATATAATTTAAGAAAAGGAGGCACCCCTCCAAAAGGAATTAGTGAAGAAAGATTATTCTCTTGGGACAGCAGCAATCCTCTTGATTCATTAAACTCCAATAACTATTTTGGATTAGAAACAGGAAAGAGAAAAATGTTCTTCCAAAATTTCACTCTTAACTATGAAAAGAAATTCAATAAAAAAGACCAACTCCTAACCATTGATGCTAATTGGAACATTGGAGAGTTTTCAAATAATAACCTACAAGTTAGAAGTTTTGAAGAAAATTCGGCCGAAACTTTCTATCTTAATAACATATCCAAATCAAATAATGACAGAGCCTTTGTAACATTAAATTATGTTCATCCTTTCTCAGAAAACTTAAAACTTGAAACAGGTTATAATCTAAACTATGTGAATACTAATGCGAACTATGACTACTATCCTTCAAGAGATATGATAAGGGACGACAGTATGAGCTATGTATTCAAATATAAAGAATCAATACATGCAATTTATGGAACTCTTGGTTACAATTTCAATAAAAAGCTATCAACCCAATTAGGGCTAAGATTGGAACAAGTTTATAGAGATGGCTCAAAATTACAAAATAACGAAGAACTATTTTTCCCAAAGAATCAAGAGACCAAAAATTATTTCAGCATATACCCAACTGTTCATATTTCTTATAACTTCACCGATTCACAATCAGGTCAAGTATCCTATTCACGAAGAATTAATAGACCAAGTCCATGGTCATTAGCTCCATATATCGACATTAATAATCCTGCCTACATTAGATTTGGTAATCCAGATATATTGCCAGAATACACAGATGCATTTGAAATTGGATACTCAAAAATTTTCCCAAAAACCACTATCTTTACCTCCTTATATTATAGAAGAACAAGTAATGCTATAACTAATTTCAACTTTTTATGGAATGAAGAAAATGCAAGACAATTTGGATTTGATTGGGTATGGGACGTTGCATCAGAAGAATATGCTGACGGTATAAGAATTGCTAATACTTCAATGAACCTATCACAAAGTTCAAACTATGGTGCCGAACTAATTATTGATCAGAAAATAACAAAATGGTGGAAAGCAAATCTAAGTGGTAACCTTTATGGAAACTATGAAGACGGAAGAGAATTTGGAGGGAAATTAGTACAAACTCTAAACTGGGATGCAAAACTCAACACCACAATGACCTTACCACAAAATTGGGTATTACAAATATCTGGACAATACCAACCAAAGAGAGAAAACATTCAAGGATATTCAGACCCAATGTATTGGTTTGACTTATCAGTTAAGAAAGATATTTTGAATAAAAAAGGTAGCTTAAGCTTAAGATTTTCAGACATCTTTAATACAAGAGAAAGATCATCCTACACCTTTACAGAAAACTACAAACAATACTCGGTGAATCATAGAACATCTCAATCCATAATTTTATCTTTCAACTATAGGTTTGGATCAGTTAATAAGGACCAAATGCAAAAAGAAAGAAAACGTCAAAACCAACAAAATGGAAGCGATGATTTTGGAGGAGAAGAATAAGAAATGACAGAAGAGATATTTGATATTATAAGAAAACGATATGTTGCTTTAACCCCTGAAGAAAAGGTTAGGCAACATATAGTTTCTGTGCTTATAAATGAAAAACAAATACCTCAATCATATATTTCCGTTGAAGCCCAAATTAAGGTTGGGAAACTAATCAAACGCTACGATATATTAGTTTATGACCACAATTTTAAACCATGGATGTTGATAGAATGTAAAAGTGAAAATGTAAAAATAACGCCTGAGGTGTTAAATCAAACAATTCGCTATAATCAAAAAATTGATTCTCCATACATACTTCTCACAAACGGAACAGAAACATATTGTTTCAAGAAAGACGCAACAACAAAAGAAATAGTAAAACAAGAAAACTTTCCTGCCTTTGGATTAAAATAAGGCAAGAAAGTTTCTCAAATAAAATTATATACTTTATAAACTATTATTTTTTCTTTGCTGGTTTCTTTTCAGGTTTCTTTTCAGTAGTTTTTTTTGCGGTGGTTTTTGATTTTGGACTTGCTTTCTTAGCTTTTGCAGGAGCTTTATCAATGATTTGTTTACATTCATCAAAACTTAAATCATCTATCTTTTTCCCTTTTGGAATTTTGTAGTTAGCACCATTATATTTAATGTAAGGACCATACATTCCTTCCAAAATTTCAATTCCAGAATCTTCCGCAAATGTTTTAAGAACTTTCTTTTCTTTTGAAGGTTTATTTTTTATAAGATCAATACATTTTTCTAATAAAATTGAATATGGGTCTTCACCTTTTGGTAATGAAACATTTGTTGTTCCGTATTTAATGTAAGGTCCAAAACGTCCTACATTAACAATTACATCAATTGATTCAAATTGTCCAACATTTCTTGGCATTTCAAACAAAGTCAGAGCCTCTTTCAAAGTTATATCATCAATTCTTTGATCTTTTTGCATACTTGCAAACTTGGGCTTTTCTTCATTTGAGGTTTCTCCCATTTGAACCATTGGACCAAAGCGCCCTATCTTAGCATATATGTTCTTTCCTGATTTAGGGTCGATACCAATAAGTTTTTCTCCACTTGTTTTTTCTGACTTTTCAGCCACTTGATCCACTTCATTGTGGAAAGGTTTATAAAAAGCACCTATTACTTTTCTCCAATTTTTCTTCCCTTGAGCAATCTCGTCAAATTCTTTTTCAATATCTGCCGTAAAATTATAATCTACAATATCTTTGAAGTTTTGAACGAGAAAATTATTTACAATTGTTCCTATATCTGTTGGGAATAGTTTAGATTTTTCCGCACCAAAATTTTCTTCAATTTTCTTTTCTTGTATCTCATTTTTAGAAAGAGTTATTACTTCAACAGTTCTTTGTTTTGCTGGACGATCTTCCTTAACGATATACTCTCTTTTTTGAATTGTGCTAATTGTTGGAGCGTAGGTTGAAGGACGTCCTATTCCTAAATCTTCAAGCTTTTTAACAAGTGAAGCTTCATTGTAGCGAGGAGGCTGTTGAGTAAAAGTTTGTTGAGCTTTTGAAATAATCAGGTTTAAATTTTCTCCTTGTTGTATATCTGGTAGTTTTGATGCTAATTCTTCGCTTTCTTGGTCATCATCAGTTGACACAGAATAAACTTTTAAAAATCCGTCAAAAAGTATTACTTCACCTTGAGTAATGAAATTTTCTTTTCTTGTTGAGATATTTATATTTATTGTAGTTTTCTCTAATTTAGCATCTGCCATTTGAGATGCAATAGTTCTTTTCCAAATTAGGTCATAAAGTCTTTTAGCAGAAGAGTCTCCTTCAATGGTTTTATTTTTCAAAGATGTTGGTCTAATAGCTTCATGGGCTTCTTGAGCTCCCTTAGATTTTGTTGTGTATCTTCTTATATGAACATATTCTTTTCCAAAAGCGTTGGTAATTTCTTCCTCTGCAAGAGTCAAAGCCATTTGAGAAAGATTAACAGAGTCTGTTCTCATATAGGTTATATACCCCGCTTCATAGAGTTGTTGAGCAACCATCATTGTTTTTGAAACTGAATAACCAAACTTTCGAGAAGCTTCCTGTTGAAGAGTTGATGTGGTAAAAGGAGGAGCCGGGCTTTGTTTAGCTGGTTTCTTTTCAACACTATTAACAATAAATGTTGCACCAATACAAGCTTTTAAAAATTCAATAACTTCGTCTTTAGTGTCAAATCTTTTATTTAGAGTTGCAATAAGAGGTTTAGTTGTTGTTTTAAGCTTAAACTCAGCAGTGACTTTAAATTGAGAAGTTGAATTAAAGTTTTTAATTTCGTTTTCTCTTTCAACAATTAGTCTTACTGCAACCGATTGTACTCTACCTGCAGAAAGAGCTGGTTTTACTTTTTTCCAAAGAATTGGAGATATTTCATAACCTACAATTCTATCCAGAATTCTTCTTGCCTGTTGGGCATCAACCAAATTATTATCAATCTCTCTTGGATTTTCAACTGCATGAATTATTGCAGTTTTGGTGATTTCATTAAAAACAATTCTTCTTACTTTATCATCTTTAAGTTTAAGTGCTTCTTTCAAATGCCAAGCAATTGCTTCTCCCTCACGGTCTTCATCGGATGCTAACCAAACAATTTCTGCCTTCTTTGCTTCTTTCTCAAGTTCTGAAACAATTTTATGTTTGTCATCCGGTATTATGTATATTGGATCAAAATTATTTTCAATATCAATACTAATTACTTTTTTGTTAAGGTCTCTAATGTGTCCGAAACTCGATTTTACAGTATAATCTTCCCCTAAAAACTTTTCGATAGTCTTAGCCTTAGCAGGCGACTCCACAATCACAAGATTTTTTGCCATAGCTATATTTTGAATTTATTGGTGCAAAAGTACAACAAAATTAAAAACTGCAAAGAAATTTTAAATTTTGACTTTTGTAAATAACGTTAAAAAAAGTATGACAAAGAGGCTACAAAGCCTCCATTATTGTTCATATCATACTCTGAATTACTCCCTGAGGTAGATTCTTCAACAAATGGATTACAAAAATTATAGAAATAGGATATTCCCAATTGAAACTTACTCATAATTTCAAAACCTACCCCTGCATTTACTCCGAAGTTAAAGGGTTTTGGTTTAAAGTTTTTGAAAGATACTCCATTTTTTGTTATTCCAATATTTCCAGAGTCATGAAGTAATATTGCAAAACTTGGACCAGCCTTAACAAAAAATTTCAAAGGTTTAATTCCTACTTTCCATTTAAAATTGACAGGAATAATAACATATCCAACATTAACTGCCTCAACAATATTTTCACCACTTATCTTTTCCAATTCATATAGGGCTGAAATTTCAAAGCCCACACCCAGAGGGAAAAAGATTGCTTCAGTAATAAGTCCTATATTAAAAGGTCTTGAATTTTCCACCTCAACTTCATTTACATTAAGATTATTTAATTTAAATGGAACACCAGCTGTTAGTCCTATATTAAACTGTGCATTAACAGAAAAACAAAAAACTAACAAAGCAAAGACTAAAAAAAATATTTTCTTTTTCATGATTTGATTTGTTTTTATATATTTGCAATTGTCAAAAGCAATTTATTATGAAAAACTACTTCTTATTTATATCAATAATTATTTTTCTTGTTTCATCTGCAAATATAGCATTTTGTGGTGATAATCAAAATAATAATCTAAAATTTATTGAGAATAAGGGTCAGTGGGAAAACAAAATCTATTATAAATCAATCATTAAGAACGGATCCGCCTACTTAGAAAAAGATGGAATAACAATATTATTATCTGAAAACAAGCCAAGATGTAAGCACGAAGTAGATGAACATGAGCATTCTAAAGAAGAAGAGAATAAGTTCATAAACAATCATGCTTTCAAACTAAAGCTTCTTAATTCCAAAGAGCCTCAAAAAATTATTCCTCAAAACAAAAGTATAGAATATTTCAACTACTATTTAGGAAACGATAAATCAACATGGGTAAACAAGGCATATTCATACACTAATGTATTATACAAAGAGGTTTATCATAGTATTGATTGGTTAGTTTATTCTAAGGACCAAGACCTAAAGCATGATTTTATTGTTCACAAAACAGGAAAGGTTGAAGATATTTTGCTTAGCTATGATGGTATTGATAAAATTGAATTAGAAAAAGGAAACTTAGTTATTCAAACAAGTGTCGGGAAAATTATTGAGGTTAAACCCTTTGCCTATCAAAATATAGGCAACCAAAAAATTGAAATTGAAGCAGAATTTATTCTAAAAGGAAAAACGGTAACATATAAAATTGGAAACTATAATAAAGAATATGATTTAGTAATTGACCCTACACTTATTTTTTCAACATATTCAGGTTCGTTTCTCGACAATTGGGGATTTACAGCAACTTATGATAGAGAGGGGAATGCATATCTTGGAGGAATAGTTGCAGGTCAAGGCTACCCAACAACGCTTGGAGCTTTCCAAACAGTTTTTGGCGGAGGTCAATGGGATATTTCTATTTCAAAATTTAATTCAACAGGAACTCAACTTATTTTCTCAACCTATTTAGGTGGGTATAGCAGTGAGATGCCTCATAGTTTAATTGTAAATGAGTTTGATGAATTAGTTGTTTTTGGAACAACAGGAAGTGGTAATTTCCCTATCACTTCAAATGCATTTCAACAAAACTTTTCAGGAGGAGATTCAACAGCCTACGATCAAAGTATTATATTGAACCGTGGCTCTGACATCTATGTTTCTAAATTTAATCAAGATGGCACATCTCTTATGGCTTCCACTTATGTTGGAGGTTCGGAAAATGATGGAATAAACTACAAGAATTACTTTAACTTAGGCAATACAATTTATTTTGGTAATGATTCATTATATAATAATTATGGAGATGGAGCAAGGGGAGAATTAATTACTGATAATTTAAACAATATTTATGTTGGCACCTGTACATTTTCTTCAGATTTTCCAACCACAGGCAATTCTTTTGGTTCTCAATATAGAGGAGGACAAGAGGGAGTAGTTTTTAAATTAGATTACTCACTTTCAACTATGCTTTTCTCGTCCTATATTGGAGGAAGTGGTGATGATGCAGTTTATTCAATTGACACCGATAACGAATATCAACTTTATGTTGCAGGAGGAACAACTTCAACTGATTTTCCTACAACAAGTGACGCCTTTTCCCCAACTTTTAATGGAGGAACAACAGATGGATTTCTTTCATTAATTTCATATAATGGAGACAGAATTATTGCTTCAACCTATTTTGGCTCTGACAGAAGGGACCAAGCATATTTTGTTAGAACCGACAGAGATAATAATCCACATATATTTGGTCAAACCTTCGCCTTAGGATCAAGCCTAATTTTTAATGCAACCTATGCTCACCCTGGCACAGGTCAGTTTATTGCAAAATTCACCCCAAACCTTCAAACAAGAACATGGAGCACTGTTTTTGGTGCTTATAATAGTGGGAATCCAAACATTTCTCCCTCTGCATTTGCAATTGATGTTTGTGGAAGAATATATATTTCAGGCTGGGGTTCAATGGGAAGATTGAACACAAGAAATATGGAAACTACAACTGATGCATTTTCCCAAACAACAGATGGGGGAGATTTCTACATTATGTCATTGTCTTCCGATTGTTCAACCTTAGATTTTGCAACCTTCTTTGGAGCAGACCAAGTGGGAGACCATGTTGATGGAGGAACAAGCAGGTATGATAAATTTAGCACTGTTTATCAAGCTGCCTGTGCTGGCTGTGGAGCAAGTCAGGCTTTTCCAACTCATCCTCTAAACGTATATGGTCCAAGAAACAATTCAGTAAATTGTAATGCAGCTGTTTTCAAGTATAATGTTAATAACGATTTTGCAATTGCAGAATTTGATTATCCGCCAATTGGATGTGCTCCTCAAACAATAGACTTCACAAATTATGGAAGAGGGACATCCTATCATTGGGACTTTGGGGATGGAACAACCTCAATGGAAACAAACCCTACTCACACATTTATCATCGGAGGAATTTATCAGGTTAGATTAATTGCATATATGGCTGGTGGTTGCGTAAGCTCCGACACAACAACACACACAATTGTGGTTTTAGGAAATTCATCCCGCTCAATTGACACACTCTATACCTGTCCAAACATTCCAATTCAAATTGGAATTCCACCAATTTCAAGCGAGAACATAACAATAAACTGGCATCCTGCAAATCTTGTTACCGATGCAACCATTTCAAATCCTTTTGCAATTATTAGTGAAGGAACCGATTTCTTTTTTATTATTAGTGATGGTATATGCTCAGACACAATTTTTCAGAGAGTGGATATTGATAATATTGATATAGATTTGGAGGATCACTTCACAACCTGCAACTCCCCTTTTAACTTAGAAATAGATTATGAGAACTATTCAAGCTATAAATTCTCCTTCGACCCTAATTTCTCAACCATAATAAATCAAGATACAACCTACAACTCCGTTGATATTTTTCTAACAGAAAGCAAATATGTTTATGTTAGAGTTGCAAAAGACGGTTGCTTTGGAATGGATAGCATTTGGATAAATTTTACAGGAACAAGCCTGTATGTTCAAACAACAAATGTTTTGTGTTATGGAGATTCAAATGGAATTGCAACAGCCACTTTGAGCGGAGGTATAAGCCCTCATCACTACCAATGGAGCAATGGAGAGCAAGGAACAATTTCAACAATAAACAACCTTCACCCCAACAACTATTCAATAACAGTTACAGATGAAAGGGGATGTAAATCAACAAGCAACTTTACAATTCAAAGCCCAAGTCAAATTAGCTTTCTTTCAACACAAACCAACAATCCATGTAATGGAGTTTGCTCCGCGACCATTAATATTTCAACCTCAGGAGCAACCCCACCCTACTCAATTCTTTGGTCAAATGATTCAACAGCGTTTTCTTTAAATAACCTTTGCACCGATCAATATATTTTTACTATCACCGACAAAAACAATTGCCAACTCAAAGACACAATAGAAATATTGAATGAATCCAATTTTATTACTGTGATAACAAAGAAAGACCTCAACTGCATTGAAGCATGTAAGGCAGAAGCAACCGCAAACATAGCAGGAGGAACCCCACCCTACTCATTTCTGTGGAGCAATAACGACACCACACAAACAATTACCGAATTATGCTTGGGAGATTATAATGTGGAAACAACAGACCAGAATGGATGCAAATCCTATGATACCGTTACAATAATCAATAAAGATATATTCCATAACTTCACAATTGAAGCCTCAAGCACAGAAACATATGACGGACAATTTGTTATACTTTCAGCAACAGAAATCCCAGGAGTTTCCTACCTGTGGTCACCACCAACATACCTACTAAGAACAGACGTTGCAAAAACAATTGCCGCTCCACTCTCATCCATAACCTATCAAGTTTATGCAACCGACAACAACGGATGTAATTACACCGATAGCATAAGAATTAAGGTTGAAGTGATAAATTGCGGAGAACCTAATATATTTATTCCAAACATTTTCACTCCAAATGGAGATGGGAAAAACGATATAATCAAAGTAAGTGGAGAATATATTGAAAAAATTGAATTTCTAATATTTGACCGCTGGGGCGAATTAGTATTTTCAACCACCAACACCAATGAAGGTTGGGACGGAACCTTTAGAGGCAAAGACTGCCCAGCAGGAGTTTACTTCTATAGGTTCAATGTCCAATGCGGACTTGGAAGAGAATATAACAAAAGCGGAGATATTACACTAATAAGATAAAAAACAAGAATGGCTAAGAAACAAAAATACTACGTTGTTTGGAAAGGCATACAAACAGGCATATTTGAAACATGGGAAGAATGTCAAAAACAAATAAATGGAGTTGAAGGAGCTAAATACAAATCATTTGAAAACAAAACAGAAGCACAATTTGCCTTCAAAGAAAAAGCAGAAAAGCATCTATATAATAACACAAAAAACAAAACAAAAACCAATAACACCATTTTAAACATAGGCACACCCATAATGGACTCAATAGCAACCGATGCAGCCTGCAGTGGAAACCCAGGAAAAATGGAATACCAGGGAGTTAGCACCAAAACAAAAAAACAACTCTTTCACTACTACCATCCAAAAGGCACAAATAATATTGGAGAATTCTTAGGCTTAGTACATGGACTCTCCTACCTCAAAAAACACAATTTAGACATCCCACTCTACACCGATAGCGTAAACGCAATCAAATGGGTTAAGGGAAAGAAATGCAAAACCAAGCTCGAAAGAAACCAACAAACAGAAGACCTCTTCCAATACATAGAAAGAGCAGAAAAATGGCTTAAAGAAAACACCTATACAACCGAAATACTAAAGTGGCACACAGACACTTGGGGCGAAATCCCAGCAGATTTTGGAAGAAAATAACTGCTACCTCTTATTACGTTTCAAATTAGTTTTATAGAACTTAATATCTATCATCTCTTTTCTCAACTTCGAATCAGCCTTAAAAGCAATCTTCCCAACCCGAACCTTATTAGGCTTGCATTCCTTTTCAGTTAAGCATGGCTCACCAGTAACAGAAAGGCTGAAAGTCCCAATCCCATCCAACTTAATATTATAACCCATCTTCAACCTCTTTTCCAAAACAATAGAAAAAGCTTTTAAAGCCGACACAACATCAGGTTCCGACAAACTTGTGGCCTCAGACAAATCTCTGGCCATATCCACAGAGCCATAATGCCCAGCCGAAACCGCATTAGGATAAAATTTCACAACCTCATTACCATCCTTGTCAATAAATTTCTTAGAACTAACACTATAATACCTTCTCATAATATTGAATATTTATAAATTAATAAAAAAAACGCCAAAAACCATTACCCAACAACCAAAATCGAAGAAGAAAAAGAGATAACCATCCCATAAATCCTCAAACACTTGATTATAATTTACAAAGATAAGGAATTAATTTCATTAAACCAAATAAAAAAGTAGTAACCTGCCACCTTACCATAAG
>JAQUTD010000045.1 GCA_028709955.1 Bacteroidales bacterium
CCGTTATTGTTCCGCCTAAATGATCTTCAGGAGTCCCAACCCTTGAATCTATTCCTGTTAAATATTCGGTCAATTGAACAATATCTTTCATCTTTGCACCACCTCCTGACAAAACTATTCCTGCAATGAGTTTCCTTTCGTATTTTTTGCTTCTAATTTCAAACAACACTTGATCAATAATCATTTCCATTCTAGCCTGAATTATTCCTGCAAGTGTTTTCATTGAAATCTCTCTTGGGTCTCTTCCTCTAAAACCAGGAATTGCAATAATTTCATCTTCTTTTGCAGAGGCACTTAAACATGAGCCAAAACGAGTTTTTAATGCCTCAGCTTGAGTTTTTATTATTGAACAACCTTCTTTAATATCATCAGTAATAACATTTCCAGCCAATGGTATAACTGCTGTATGACGAAGAATCCCCTCATGGAAAATTGCCATATCTGTTGTTCCTCCTCCAATATCAACCAAACAAACTCCCGCTTCCTTTTCACTTGCATTAACCACCGCCTCAGCCGATGCAATCGGCTCCAGAATAAGATTTCTAACCTTACAATTAGCCATTTCAACACTCCTGACAATATTTTCAATATTAGTAATATGTCCTGTTATTATATTAAAATTACCCTCCAAACAACTTCCAGGCATACCAATTGGATTAATTACATCTGCCTCACCATCAACTATAAAACTCTGAGGGACAACGTGAATTATTTTTTCTCCTGGTTGAAGAACAAGGTTTTCTTGATCTTTAATCAGCCTTTCTCTATCCGATTCCTTAATAATATGACCCTTATTTTCCAGCATTATGTTGCCTCTATGTTGAATGTTACGGATTTGATGACCAGCAATACCAACAAAGACCTCTCTTACCTTATATCCTGTTTTTTGCTCTGCCTCTTCAATTGCTTTTCCTATTGAAATTGAGGTTTGTTCAATATTTCTAACCACACCTCTTTCAACTCCAATTGATTCTGACTTGCCCATACCAAGAATTATTGGTTTACCATCTTGATCCCTTGAGCCTATGAAAACTGCTATTTTTGTTGTTCCGATGTCGATACCAACTACTATGTCTCTTTCCATATCAATTTATTTTTATATTTTGTTCACTTTTATTTATTGTTGTTTTTTCTATTGTTTGGCTTTTAGAGGCTTGCTCTGTGAATTTCTTTATACAAACAACCTGATTCCTAAACCTCAAATCAACAACACTATAATTATCCCATCCAATTTTTGAGAAACCCTCTTTATATAAATAGCTTAGTTTTGTGAATTGAGCTTCCAAGTCCTCATTCTCATTTATCCTTATCAAGTAGTTTCCAATTTTAGGAATAAGTTCATAGCTCCCATCTTTATTCAAATAGATTTGGTCTATTTGATAATTAAGGATAGAATCGTTTTGGAGTTTTTGGGCAATTTTATAAATATTTGAAAGGCTTCTTTCAAATCCCTTTTTATCTTGAATTTTGATTGTATCAACAACTCTTTTATCCAATATCTTAGAATTTATATCTATAAATCCATTTGCCACAACCACATCAGTAATATCGCTTCCCATAATTTCAATAAATTTTCCCCTTTTATCGATGTAATATTCTTGATTCCTTATTGTGTGGATTCTTACTAGAGGCTCAGATTGTTTAATTTCAATTTTCAAAATTCCTTTTAAATTTTGAAAAACCTGAACATCCTCAAGATATTGATTTTTCATTAAAAATTCTTCAACATCCTTCCCTTCAATATTTTTTCTTTCCCTATTCTTAAAATCTCCAAATTTAGCATTCAAGTCTTTTGTTAATGCTCCAACAGTAATTATTGTATCAGATTTTCCATAGCTGATAGCAATATCAACTCTTTCAATTTTTTGATTTCTTATAAAAATATTAGCAACAACAACAATAGTTATTAGTAATATAATTACTAATAACATAGCTAATATTTTCTTCCCTTTATTACTCATCTTTAAATCTATCTTCAATTTGAGACACAAAATTGGAAATATCACCTGCTCCAATCGTTACTAAAACTTCTGGATAAAGGGCTTCCAACAAATCCAATAAACCCTCCTTTGTACTATAGTATTTATCCATTTTATTAATCTTATGAAGCAACATTTTAGAATTTATGCCTGCAATCGGTTCCTCTCGAGCAGGATAAATGTCTAAAAGAACTATCTCATCAAACCCACTCAATTCTTTTGAAAACTGATCGGCGAAATCTCTTGTTCTTGTATATAAATGTGGTTGAAATACTCCTGTTAGCTTTTTTGTTGGATATTGAATTCTTAAAGATTCAACAAGCGCCTTAATTTCATTCGGATGATGAGCATAGTCATCAATATAAACAAAATCTTTTCTCTTTAAAATTATCTCAAAACGTCTTTTTACTCCACTAAAAGAGGATATATTTTTGCGCATTTCCTGTTCACTCACTCCACAAATTAGAGCAATTGCAATTGCCATAACTGCATTTTCAACATTATGAACACCACCATAATTAAGACATATGTCATAGTATATTTTCTCAGGTGTTCTTAAATCAAAATAATAGCTCCCATCATAATTTCTAATATTGGTAGCATAGTAGTCTGCATCAAGACCTCTGATTGTATAATCAAATTCTTGACAAGTGCTACCTTCTGAAATATGCAAATCAACTCCCTTTTTCAAAAACAAAAATTCCTTAGTTTTGCTGGTAAATTCAAGGAAGGACTCTTGCATTGTTAAAAAGTCACCATAAATATCCAAATGGTCGGCATCCAAAGCAGTTACTGCAGAAATTGTTGGTGTAAGCTGCAAGAAAGACCTATCATATTCGTCGGCCTCAACAACTACATAATCGCTATTTTTATTTATAACATAATTAGAATTAAAGTTCTTTGATATCCCTCCCAAAAACGCACTACATCCTACACTACTATTATGAAGAATATGAGCAATCATAGTTGAAGATGTTGTTTTGCCGTGAGAGCCTGCAATGGCAATACATTTCATGTTTTTTGTAATCTCACCCAAAACTTGTGAGCGTTTGAGCATCTTGTAGCCAATTCCAACAAAATGGTTGTAGATTCTATTATCTTTTGGAATTGCAGGAGTGTAGATAACCAAATCAATATTTTTTGGAATAGTTAAAATATTATCTTCATAAGTAATAATCATTCCCTCTTTTTCCAATTCATTTGTTAGTTCAGACAAAGTTCGATCATATCCATATATTTTATTGCCCAAATCATTCAAATATCGAGCAATAGCACTCATCCCAATCCCACCAATTCCTAAAAAATAATATGTTTTCATTTTTTATCCTTATTTTTTACTCTTACTTATTAACTCTTCAACTATAAAAAGAATTCTTTTGTCAGCATCCTTTATTCCTAACTTAACTATATTTTGACTCAACTGACTTTGTTTCTCGGTGTCCCCTATCAAAGAATCTAATTCATTAATTAGGATTTCTCTTGCTTTAATATCTTTTACCATTAGTGCTGCATTCTGATTAACCAAAGCCAGGGCATTCTTTGTTTGATGATCCTCAGCAACGTTTGGACTTGGAACCAAAATTGTTGGCTTTCCAATAACACAAAGCTCACTAATTGCAATTGCCCCAGCTCTTGAGATAATTATATCACTAACACTATAAGCTAAATCCATATCATATATAAATTCAAACACTTTAATGTTATTTGAATTGATGTTTTCAGTATATTCTTTTGCTTGATGATAAAAGTTCTTGCCAGTTTGCCAAATTAATTGAATGTCATTTTCAACAAAATATTTTATACCTTTTACTATACTTTCATTTATGGTTAATGCTCCTAAACTTCCCCCAACAACTAAAATAGTTTTCTTTGTTTCAACTAATCCAAAATAAGAAATAGCCTTATCTCTTTTGTTTTCAATATCTATAATATTTTGACGAATAGGATTTCCTGTAAAACAAATCTTATCTTTTTCAAACCAACGATTCATATTATCATAGGCAACACAAACCTTTGAAACCTTTTTCCCTAACATCTTATTGGTTATTCCTGGATATGAGTTTTGCTCTTGAATAAGGGTTGGAATTTTTAGTTCTGAAGCTGCTCTAAGGGTTGGTCCTGAGGCAAAACCACCAACTCCAATAACAATATCTGGATTAAATTCCTTAATTATTTTTCTGGCTTTAAACGTACTACAGATAACCTTAAACGGGAAAGATAGGTTTTTCCAAGTCATTCGTCTTTGCAAACCACTAATCCATAACCCTTCAATTTTGTAACCAGCCTGAGGTACTTTCTCCATTTCCATTTTATTCTTTGCTCCAATAAAAAGGATATCCGAATCACTATATTTTTGCTTAATGGCATTTGCAATTGCCACAGCTGGAAATATATGTCCTCCAGTTCCTCCTCCACTAATTATTGCTTTCATACCAATTTTATTTTTAATTTATTAATCAAACTATCCTTGAGCTCCTTGTTCCAATTGAGATTCATTATCTTGCAAAGATAGTTCTTCCTCAGTTATATCTTGTTGAAGAGATTCTTTCACCTGGTCTTTATTTGCTTCACTACTAATGCTTAGCACAATTCCTAAGGCTATGCAACTAAACAAAAATGAGGTTCCTCCATAACTTATAAAAGGTAGAGTCTGCCCCGTTACTGGCGACAATCCAGAGGCAACAAACATATTAATTAGAGCTTGAAAAACTATCATTATTACTAATCCAATTGCACAAAAAGCCCCGAAATAACCCTTTGAACGTTTTGCAACCTGGATACCTCTATACAAAAGTATTAAATAGAGAGCAATTACAACCATCCCCAATAAAACTCCACCCTCTTCAATAATTATTGCAAATATAAAATCATTATGACTTTCACTCAAAAAACGAGCTTGGGTTGTGTTGCCCACAAATTTACCAAAAAAACCACCCGTCGCAATTGCCATTTGAGCTTGATTTGATTGAGTTATTGCAGTTTTATCGGGATTTCTATATTCCTCAATCCTATTAACCCATGTTCCTCCACGAGAAAGCAAATCAGGTTTCGATTGAAGAATGGCGAAAATTGAAACAATTCCCACAATCCCAACAACAACAATTATTCCTAAGTATTTAAGATTTATTCGTCCAATAAACATCATAACAAAACAAATCAAAAATAAAATGGCAGCAGTTGAAAAGTTTTCTGGAAAAATCAAAATACAAATACCAACAATAACAATTATTAGTTTTTTAAATACATCCAAAGATTTTATTGTGTCTTGATTTAAGGCAAGAACCCTTGCAACATAAACAATGAGAATTATTTTTACAATTTCTGAGGGTTGAAATTGACCAATTAAGGGAATAGTTAACCAACGTGCAGCAGCCTTATCGCCCAAAGAACCAATAATTAAAGTTATAGACAAAAGAGCAAAGGATATTAATAGACCAAACTTTGCAAACCTTGAAAAATATGTGTATTTAATATGATGTACAGCATAAAGGACACATGTCCCCAAAAGAAGAATAAACAAGTGTTTGGAGAACATACCAATTGGTGTTCCACCTTGCTTTTCGTAAACAGTTTTGCCTAATGTACTATAAACTTCCAAACACGATATGACCATTAGCAACAAAAAGACCATCCAAATCACTTTGTCTCCCTTAATTCTAATCTTAATATTACTAAATCCAGTTGCCATCACAAATTTTATTTACAAATTATTTACTGCCCTACAAAACTCAGATCCTCTTATTTGAATATCTTCTTCATTTCCATTTGCAGGTGAATATAAAACAATATCCTTTTCTTGAGCAACACAACTTGCCAAAACAACCGCATCATTCATATCATTGACCGATAGAATTGAATGAATAATCCCATCAAAAGTTGTTTTTAGTATTTGGGCCTTTGATCCAAAAACAATCAACACCGACACCTTCTCCTTGCAAATACTCATCAAACTACTATAATCCGTTGTTCCATAATCATCATTAACAATCCAAATAATCCTACTTGAAATTTGCTCCATTGTGAACCAAGTTATATTATTGTTGTTGGAAAAAGCATCGTTAATGTATGAAATATCTTTTATAGTTGCAACCAGCTCTCTTTTGTTTTTCTCATCCTTTTGGGATGCAAAAATATTATAAAGCTCTTTTCTTTTAAACAAAACCTCATCGTAAGTTCTTCCAGCAAGATTTGTGTAAATTTTCTTGGCACCTTGTTTTGCTAATAAATCTATATTCATTTTTTATCTAAGTTTAAGAGTGATGATTGAAACTACTGCTAATATTATACTTATTATTAAGAACCTCATTACAATTTTAGGTTCTGCATATCCTTTCATTTGATAATGATGGTGTAAGGGGGCCATTTTAAAAAATCTCTTACCCTGACCATTTCTTTTCTTTGTGAATTTAAAATAACTTACTTGAATTATTACCGAAACACTTTCAGCAAAGAATACGCCACAAAGAATAGGAAGAAGAAGCTCTTTTCTTATCAGAACTGCAATTACTGCTATTATCCCACCCAAAGCCAATGAACCAGTGTCTCCCATAAAAATTTGTGCAGGATAGGTATTATACCAAAGAAAACCAACAGTTGCACCCACAAAGGCACTTATAAAAATAGTAAGCTCCCCAGCATTTGGGATAAACATTATATTTAGGTAGTTAGCAAAAATTATATTCCCAGATACCCAAGCCAAAATCCCAACCGTTGAACCAACAATTGCAGAAACTCCCGTTGCCAAACCATCAATACCATCAGTAAGGTTAGCTCCATTTGATACTGCAGTTATAATAAAGATTACAATTGGAATGAAAATTAGCCAAGCCCATTTCTTATAATCTTTTCCAATCCATTTAACCAATGATGAATAGTTAAATTCATTATTTTTCACAAATGGAATTGTTGTTTTTGTAGATTGCTTAGCCTTTTTAGAAAATTCTACCTTTGCTTTTTCGTATTTTGTTTCGTTTTGAATATTATGGGTTGTGGTATATCTTTCAACATCTGCTTTCTCCTTAATTGTTATGTCAGGATGAAAATAGATTAATGCACCAACAACAATTCCCAAAACCACTTGACCTACAATCTTAAACTTCCCTTTTAGCCCTTTCTTATCGTGCTTAAAAACCTTGATATAGTCGTCCAAAAATCCAATTAATCCAAGCCAAACTGTGGTTAGAAGCATAATTATTATATAGATATTGTCTAACCTAGCGAACAAAAGGGTTGGGATTATGATTGCAGCCAAAATAATTAAACCACCCATTGTTGGAGTTCCTTCTTTTTCCTTTTGACCATCAAGACCTAATTCCCTAACCGATTCTCCAATTTGTTTTAGACGTAGAAAATTTATTACTCTCTTCCCATATACAATTGTTATAAAAAGTGAAGTAATAACAGCCATTGCTGCACGAAAGGAAATGTAGTGGAAAACCCCTGCTCCGGGCAATCCAAATTCAAAATCAAGCCATGTAAATAAATGATATAACATAATCTTTAATATTTTAATACTTCTTCTTTATCGTCAAAATGATTTCTTATTTTTTTTATCTCCTGATATGTTTCGTGTCCCTTTCCAGCCACCAGAATAACATCCTCTTTTGTTGCCAATTGACAAGCCATTTTAATTGCATCGTGACGGTTTTCTATGATAAAGGTTTTCTTTTCTGTTATTATGTCGAGTCCTTTTTGCATATCATTAAGAATATCCATTGGATTCTCTGTTCTGGGATTATCGCTTGTTAGAATTAGAATATCTGAGTTTTGAGCCGCAATTTTAGCCATAATTGGTCTTTTGGTTTTATCTCTATCTCCTCCACATCCAACAACTGTTATTAATCTCCCCTTTGATTCTCTAATTTGATTTATTGTTTTTATTACATTTGTAAGGGCATCAGGAGTGTGTGCATAATCAATTATAGCCTTTGTTTCTTTGGAATTAGTTACACAATCAAATCTTCCTTGAGCCGAATCTAATTGACTAATTGCTTTTAGAGTTTCATCTTTTTTCATACCTAAAAGAATAGCCGTTGCATAAATTACTAATATATTATAAGCATTAAATTGCCCAATTAGTTTGGTCCATAATTCGACATTTTCGATACTTAGAAGTTGTCCTTCAAAACTATTTTCAAGAATTAGGGCATGGAAGTCAGCCATTGTTTTTAAGCTATAGCTATATTTTTTTGCCTTTGTGTTTTGAAGCATAACCTCTCCATTTTGATCATCAAGATTGGTTAAAGCAAAAGCATGTTTAGGAAGAAGATCGAAGAATTGTTTCTTAGCTTTAATATATTGTGAAAATGTTTTGTGAAAATCTAAATGGTCATGAGTGATGTTTGAGAATATTCCTCCATAAAAATCAACTCCTGAAATCCTTTTCTGAACAATGGCATGGGAGGAGACTTCCATAAAAACATATTCACACCCACTTTCTACCATTTGAGAAAAGAGTTTATTGAGTTCAATTTGATTGGGAGTGGTGTGTGTTGAAGGAATTTGGAGGTAATTTATTTTGTTAACAATTGTGGAAACCAAACCTGCTTTAAAGCCCAAGAGCATAAATAAATTATGCAAAAGAGTTACTGTTGTGGTTTTGCCGTTAGTTCCTGTTATTCCAATAATTTTTAATTTTTTAGAGGGATTATCATAGAAATTTGAAGCAATATAGCCTAATGCCTCACTACTATTGTCAACCACAAAAAACGTTGTGTTTTGTTTTAATATATCATTATCTTCAATTTCTTTGGGTATAAATTCACAAACAATATATTTTGCACCCTTGTTAATAGAACTTATAATAAAATCATGTCCATCAACAATTGTTCCTCTTTGAGCAACATAAAGGAAACCATCCTCAACCTGCCTTGAATCGAAACATATCCCCTTAATTTTTTTTGATTTAATTAAATCATATATCTGCTTATAATTGTTCGCCTTTTTCATTCTCAATTAAGTATTAGGTGAATTTTATTGCCTTTTCTATAATTTGAACCTCCAATTATTGATTGACTCACTACCTTTCCTTTTCCCTCAAAACTAACATCAAGTCCTTGTTTTTCTAAAATATAGATTGCATCACGAATTGTCATCCCTACAACATCTTGAACAAGGTTTGTTTTAACTTTTGGAAGAGGACTCTTTGGACCAAGTTTTATACCAATATTATTACAAAATTTATTATAACTATCTTGATTCCCTTTAATTTTTGGAGGAGCTTGTTTTGATGAAATAGATTGTTGTTGATGATAAGTTAGCCTAGTTCCAACAACCCTGTCTGATAAATCTCTAAACACAGGTGCTGCCAAATCTCCACCATGAGTTGCATTCTTTTGAGGTTCAGAAACAACGACTATGCAAGAATACTGAGGGTTTTCTGTTGGGAAATACCCACAAAACGACGCCCTATGTTGAATTTGAACAATTCCTCTCTTACTATATCCAATTTCAGCAGTCCCTGTTTTCCCAGCTATTCCGTATCCGGTTTTCGACAATCTCTTTCCTGTACCTTTCTCAACAACATTTTTTAAGATGGCTTGAAGATTTTTAAGAGTTTCCTCCTTACACATCTTTTGTTTTATGATAGTGGGTTCAAATGTTTTAATAATTTTTCCATTTTCAGCAATATTACTAACAAACATAGGCTTAACCATTTTTCCATTATTGGCAATTCCATTATAGAAGGTTAGAAGTTGCATTGGTGTCATAACCGAAACATATCCAAAGCTAAGACGAAGAATATCATCAACCGAAGTTCCTTTTTCATTAATGTAAGGCTTAGGTTCTTGAATCTTAATATCCATTTTCAATTTATCAAAATAGAAATACTCTTTTAAATCTTTTCCAAACTGTGTTTTTTTCCCCTTTGAAATATAGTTATCATAAACCACCTGACTTACTCCAACATTGGATGACATTTCCATTGCCCTTGAAAAACTAACATTTCCATGGTTTATCTTCCCAACATCCCTTATTGAGGTTTTAGCTCCAGGAAAACGTTTCTCAAAAGTTGGGACCATTGAAGAGGTATCTATTAGTCCCTTATCTAAATACAGCATAGCACTTATTGCTTTAAAGGTTGAGCCTGGCTCAAAATAACTACTGATTGCAATGTTTGTTTGTTCCTTATATTCTCCGGTTTTATCTTTCTGGAGTGATGAAATTGCTCTAATATACCCAGTTTTAACCTCCATTAAAATCACACATCCACTTTGAGCATCATTGGAGTCTAAACATTTCCTCAAACTATTTTCTGCCAATTCTTGCAACCTAACATCAATTGTTGTGACTATATCTTTTCCGTCAATTGCCTTAATTTGCTGATTGTCATCCATAGGAATCCATATGCCTGGATTAATCTTCTTTTCCTTTCTAATCCCTGATTCACCTTGAAGATAGTTTGAATAGTAGCCATCAATTCCGTCATAGCAAGTGTCACAACCATCAATTGGAACTCCGATTGTCCTTCTCGCCATTGGATAGTAGGGATAGAAGCGAACATTTCTTTCAACAACATTTATATAATTAGTCAAATAGAATTTCCCAGAATGAATTATTTTTCCTGTGCTTCTACTTTTTCTAACCTTTTCTTTTGAAATTAGTGGAAATCTTCTCATTCTCTCCCATTGTTCCAAAGAAATATTCTTTTGAACAAGAACATATCGATTTGACTTATCTTTGGTTCTAAACTTACGAAAATAGGTTAAGTATTCATTCTTACTCTTACTATCGTTTGCATTAACAAATAAGCGAGCCAAACTATCACATAAAATTGGCATTTGTTTTTTGTAAATGCTGTCTGCAATCACTCTCTGTCGGACTCTTCTCTTAGTTTTCTTATCTGTTTCATAAGTGTAGCCCAAATCAATGTAAACATCATATCTTGGAACATCTGTTGCCAACATAAGCAACTCACCATTATCCGAATCCACACTATAAATACTTCCTCTCTTTGCCTTAACCGGACGCATTTCCACAAATCTTTCCTCAGACAATTTCCTCCAGAAGCTACCCTCAACAACTTGAATATAAACAACCTTACCAATAACACATAGAAATCCAAGGAGTAAAATCAAATACACCCAAAAAAATCTAAACATTATATCTCTCTTATCTGACTGCATTATTTATATTATTCCTGTTTTTCTTGTTTTTTCTCAATCAAAATCACCTGTTTCTGCTCTTGCTTACTAACCTTTATTCCTTTTTCTTCCAAAACCTTTTCCAATTCCAACATCTGAGTTTGTTTCTGATAAACACCCTTTTGTCCAGAGTGTTTCTTCTGCAAATAATTCACCTCTTTCTCCAACTTATCAATCTCCCTAACTGTTCTTTCGATATTATATCTATTTGTTATATACACAATAATCAGCACAACACCAATCAAAATTATGGGCAGCCAAGCCAAAAACCCCTTCCTAAGCAAGAAATTTCCGTCAATAAAACTCTTAGCCTTAAAATTTTTAGTTTTCATTTCTTTTGACAAATTCTAAGTTTTGCACTTCTTGAGCGAGGGTTTTGAGCAATTTCATCATCCGAAGCAGTAATTGGTTTTTTAGTAATCATATTCAATGGACAAATAACATTTCCATAGAAATCCTTTTCCAGCTTAGCCTCAAAGTTTCCAGTTTTCATAAAGTTCTTAACTAACCTATCCTCCAACGAATGATAGCTCATCACAACCAAGCGACCACCTTTTGTCAAAACCTCATTTGCCTCAAAAAGCATCTTCTTTAAATTCCCAAGTTCATTGTTTACTTCAATCCTAAGAGCCTGAAAAACCATAGCATAAAACTTATTCTCTTGCCCCTTTATAACATAAGAAGAAAGTAAGTCTTTAAGTTCAAAGCTTGTGTTTATGGCAGATGAAGATCGAGCAGAAACAATTTTTTTAGCAATTTGATAGGCATTAGTTAACTCACCATATTCTCTAAAAATTCTTGAAAGTTCCGAAATTGAATAATTAGATATAATATCCTTTGCTGTTTGACCTCCCTGAGTGTTCATTCGAAGGTCTAAATCGGCATCAAAACGAGTGGAAAAACCTCTTTCGGGCGTATCTATTTGAAATGAAGAAACCCCCAAATCCGCTAAGATACCATCAACCTGAAACTCTCTAAACAAGCGAAGATTCTCCTTAAGATTGCTGAAATTATCCTCAATAAACACAAATCTATCATCAACAATCAAATTTCTCTTAGCATCACTATCCTGATCAAAAGCATATAGAATACCGTCTTTGTCAAGCAAATCTAAAATAGCACGCGAATGACCACCTCCACCAAAAGTAACATCAACATAATGTCCCTTTGGATTGATTTTCAAACCATCCAAGCACTCTGAAAGCATCACGGGGTTATGATACTCAGTCTTTAAGTAATTCTTCTGCTGCTTTAACATAATCAAATCCATCGTTATCAATTGAACTATAAATAGAAGCATCCCAAATCTCCATACAAGAGGCAGAACTCACCAAAACAATATCCTTGTCGATATTTGCAATTGAGCGTTGTTCTTTAGGGATTAGGAATCGGTCTGAGGAATCCAATTCAACGATGTTTGATTCTGTTAATTTTCTGAAAAGCCTTTTGGCCTTAGGATCATAGAGGTTTAATTTGGCTTGAAGATTAGCCACCTCATTTTGGAAGGATTCATAAGTGAATAATTCTAAACATCTGTTATAGATTGACAATCGGACCACAAACCTCAAATCATCGGTTAGAGGCAATTGCTTTTTTAATGCCACCGGAAGCTTAAAGCGACCAGTAGTATCTACCTTACAATTTTCTATACCAATTATTGAGCTCATAAAATCCCTATTTCTATTCAGAGTCCAAAATTACAACAAAAAATCCAAAAAAACCCATTTGTTAGTAACTTTTTTTCTTTTTTATTCCAAAAAAACCCATTTTATCCAATTATTACGTATCAAAACCATAATGGTTGCAATAAAGTGATGTATAATAGAAAAAGGTATAAACTAATTAAGTTTAATACCAATGTTTTAAATTACTAACAATTCTAAAGAATCTTGATTTTATCTAAGTTTTGTTTCAAAATAGAAATTGAGGAGAAAAAAGAATAAAAACAAATCAAAAATGAAAAATAAAACAAAAAAAATATTTCGAGCTTAAGTACTATTAATCAAAATAATACAAAATTACTTTGAATAAATTTTAAAAAAAGTTGATAAAAAACTTTACGTTTTGGGGTTTAATAGTGTTATATAGTTGAGACGTTTTAAAAAATGAAAAAACGCTAGTATTCACAATTTAAAAATGAAAACAAATGGTAAGTTACATCATTATCGCAAAAAACATCGCCGTAGGAACTACCCCAGGGATTAAGTTCATGGCGAGAATCTTCAGGGAAAAGCCTGTAGATCTGAAGGTGATTGCAGACAGAATAGCTGCAACCAGCTCAATGAGTAAAGGAGATATACTGGGAGTTCTACAACAACTCGAAACAGTTATCTCATGGTACGTAACTGAAGGTATTCCAATTAAACTTGGAATCCTTGGAACATTCGACATCGGCATACAAGCAACAGCTTGTAATACTTATGAAGAAGTTACCGAAAACACAATCAAAAGAAAGTATATAATATTTAAACCCTCTGTGGAATTGAAGAAAATGCTTAAAGATGCAAAGATAAACTATGTAGACTTAAACATTAAAGGAATCCAATTCCCGACAGAAGAAGCAGAGGGATAAAATTTAAACATTCCAAATCAAATTTTAAAACGTTTCATTTCTACTTATAAGGTTAGTAAAATAACCTCGAAGACCACCAAAAGTGGTCTTCTTTTTTTTGCTCTTCCCCCAAAAAACACTCCATTTTCCTACCCAAAACACTCCATTTCCACACCCCAAAAACTCCATCTTTGAACTCAATAACGCCATCTTTGACTTCAAACATGGAGTCTTTCACATAAAAACCCTCCAACTTTCAAATTCAATAAAAAAATCTCCAAATCCAAAAATAAAAACAACCCAAACCCCAAAAACCCCTTAAAATCACCCCCAAACTCCAACAATATTTTATAATTACTAACTATAAT
>JAQUTD010000152.1 GCA_028709955.1 Bacteroidales bacterium
AAATCTCACAAATAGAACTAATCTATGGGTTTGTGTTGGTTGTAGTTTCTTCTTTTTTTGGTTTTGTTTGATAGATTATTATTTCTACTAAAAAGAATACTAATAGGAGTAGGGCTATCATTATGTTGCCTATGCCTATGGCTCTTTGTCCTATGATTAGGATTGGGAATATGATTGCACAGATTTGTGATACGAAGTAGGTGTAGTAGCCGGTGGTGAAGCCTCTAAACATTATAACGAAGCTTGATAGCATGACTATTTGTATTATTGCTATGATGATAAAATAGAATTCGTTGTTTATGATTAGTTCCATTAGTTTTGAGCGATAGAAATACATATAGGTTGGAAAGGATTGACTGTTTATTATTTCTTGTGCGTATTGATTAAACAGTCCTATAAACAGGTTTAGGGATGCTGATATTAAGTATGTTATTATACATATTGTTAGCACTATCCTCATTAGGATTGTTGGTCGGTATCCTTTTTCTAATTTTCTTAGTTTGAGTTTCATTTTCTTTTCTTTTCTTATTCTACTGTTATTTCATCTGCAAAGCTATGTGCCTTGTAGCCATATCCACTATGTCCCTTAGGGCATGTTTTTATGGTTCTTGCTTCTATTTTAACGTAGCGTATGTTTCCAAAGGGTTTTGTTACTATTTTTGGGATGTTCTCACATTTTGTTCTCCCTATTTCTGTTTCTACTTTTGAATTGTAGGTGTATATGTTTTTTGTTGGTTTTAGGTCTTTGGTCTGTATTGTGTTTATTTTCTCCCATTCTTTTCCGTCTTGTGAAACATAGAAGCTGACTTCTATTGGGGCAAATATCCATGAGCCGTTTTCGTCTAAGAAGTTGATGGAGATGTTTGTTAGTGTGGTTGGTTGGTTGAGGTCTAATTCTACTTTATAGTCTTCTCCAAGTGTTCCTACCCAACGGTCATAGCTTTGTTTGGTGCCAAAGAGTCCATCGGTTAGGGTGTATTTTGATGTTCCTATGTATTGTGGGTTAGGGTTGTGTATGATATATTTTTTGCCTGTTGCTTTGTTGAGTGTGTAGTTTTGTTGGAATAGGGGAGAGGTTAGTTTTGGGGTGTTATCTTTTTTCTTTTCTTTGCTTATTGCTCTTGCT
Organism: Bacteroidales bacterium; assembly: GCA_028709955.1. GTDB lineage: Bacteria > Bacteroidota > Bacteroidia > Bacteroidales > P3 > UBA10566. The sequence continues at coordinate 1,127 of JAQUTD010000152.1, forward strand.
TTGAGGTTTGTGGTTTGGTCTAATATTATGGGTTTGGTGTATTTATTGCTCTTTGGGGTTGGCTCTTCTAAGTTGGTGGTGTAGTATATATCTGCATTTTCCATTGGGGATTTTAGCATTACTTCAACTTGTTTTTTTGTTTGATCCCAATTGGTTGAGGCTACAATGGCATAGTGTGATAATGCGTATTTATATCCTAACAAATCGTAGCGTTGTATCTGTGTTTCTATTCTTTTAAGGAAGTTTTCATAATTTTTATTTTCTTTCTTTGTCCATGCAATTTCACTTAATGCACTTAGGCGTGGGAGATCCATATATTGTAGTTTTTCAAATGAATCAATGTATTCTGTCCATGTGCAGGCTTGAACTCCAATTATATGCTGTGTTTCTTGAGCGTTTAGTTCCTCTGGCAAGGGTTCATAATCATATACTTTCTTTAAGGTTGTAAATCCTCCAATTGCTAAGGGTTCTTGGTCGGAGGCTCCTTGATGAAAGTTGAAATATAGATATGCCGATGGTGTCATAATTGCATCATGTCCTGCCTTTGCGGCATCCACTCCTCCTTTTTCTCCTTGCCACGACATTATTATTGCATCTGTTTTTAATCCTCCTTCCAAAATTTCATCCCAACCAATTATTTTTCTTCCCTTTGTGCTTAAATATTCTCCTATCCTTTGTGTGAAATAGGATTGCAATTCATATTCATCTTTAAGGTTGTTTTCTTTAATTCTTTTTTGACACTCAGGACATTCTTTCCAACGAACCTTTGGGGATTCATCTCCTCCAATATGAATGTATTGAGATGGGAACAATTCAATAACCTCATCCAATATGTCTTGCAAGAAATTAAATGTTTCTTCTTTAGCACAAAATACATCATCAAAAACTCCCCATGTGCAAGCTGTCTCTAATTTTTCTTGTCTGCACGAAAACTCTGGATAGGCTGCCAAGGCTGCAAGTGCATGACCTGGCATTTCAATTTCGGGGATAATATTAATATATCTTTGTTTTGCATATTCAACAATCTCTTTTATCTCTTCTTGAGTGTAGTATCCTCCGTAGGGTTTGTTATCAAATATTTGAGGGAAATTATCCGAATAGTGTCCAACTAAGGTTTCTTTTCTTTGTGAGGCAATTGTTTGAAGTTTTGGGTATTTCTTTATTTCTATTCTCCAACCTTGGTCATCGGTTAGGTGCCAATGAAAGGTGTTGATTTTGTGGAAGGCAAGCATATCAATATAATTCTTTACTTCCTCTTTTGTGAAGAAATGACGAGCACAATCTAAATGTTTTCCACGATACGAAAAACGAGGATAATCAATTATTTGAGCATTTGGAATAAGCTTTGAAGAGTTATCCTTATCCATTGGGGCAGTCATAATGATTTGCAACAGGGTTTGAACTCCATAAAAGAATCCATTATTCTCATTTGCCGAAATAATTATCCTGTCATTTATTATATCTAATTGATAACCCTCTTTTCCAAGCTTTTTATCACTTGATAAAACAAAAATTATGGAGTTGGAAATATTATATTTTGGGTTATCTCTTTTAGGTAGAATTGGTTTTAAATTGTAACCAAAATCTTTTAATTTGGAGTGAAAGAATTGAGCAATAGAGTATTCACTATTATCACCATTACAAATTATCTTTGTGTTGTTACTAAAACTAAAAGAGGAGGAATTATTTAAAACAACACTTAGGGGTTGAGGTATTATGTCAAAGGAATTTTGTCCATAAGAAATTGTGGAGTAAAAGCTAATAACCAATACAAGGGCAATAAGTTTCAATTTCATATAAATAATTGTTAGATTTATATGCAAAAGTAAGAAAATATATTGAAATTAATATTAGTAATAATTTTTACTTTATATTTGCATGAAATATTTTTGTGGTTTTTATGAG
>JAQUTD010000046.1 GCA_028709955.1 Bacteroidales bacterium
TGCAAATATACGCAAATAGATAAAAATAAAAAACTAATATATAGATTTGTTTCATTTCTTAAACTTGGTAATTTAAATATTCTTCCTAACTTTGCATTCAATTTTGATTTAGAAAAAATTATTCATAAAAACATAAAACTCAAAAGTCTATGAAATTAATACAGTTTGCCTCCATCACAAAAAAGATGGCACTTGCAGCTTTTGGATTATTCCTCTTGTTGTTTTTGCCTGTGCATTTAGGAATAAACCTATGCTTATTAAGAGAAGATGGTGGAGAGTGGTACAGAAATGCAAGTCATTTCATGGGAACAAATTACATTGTTAAAGTATTTGAAATTGTTTTAATGGCAAGTGTATTATTACACATCATAATTGCTATATTACTAACAATTGAAAATTTCTTAGCCAGACCTGTAAAATATAAGGTAAAGTCAAAAACAAAAACAAAAACTGGTTCAAAATATATGATTATTACCGGTGTTGTGATTGCATGTTTCTTAGTCCTTCATTTTATCAACTTCTATTTTGTTAAATTAGATTTGATTGAAGGAAAATACACTGCAGAGATTGAAAAGATAGATAAACATTTCCAACAAAAAGCACTAAAACTTCAAAAAGGAGAGCTAAACGAGAAGGAACAAGCCCAACTAATGGCTCAATACCAAGCAATATCTCAGGTTAGTCAGGAAAAAATGGATATGTCGCAAAAGAATTTAGTTAACCTAAGCAAAGAAGAAGTAAAACTATATTGTGGTGAAGACTTTGAGGAATACGAACCTGATTTCTATGTAATGAGCCAGGATTTATTTTCGAACAGACTCTATTCAATAATCTATATATTTGTATTTGTTATTTTAGGATTGCATCTTTCTCACGCAATTAAGTCCATAGCTCAAACCTTTGGTTTAAATCATAATAAATATAATTATGCAATAGAATTAGTTGCCAATTCATATGCAATATTAATTCCAATTGGATTTGCATTAATTCCAATTTGGATAATGTATATTAAGTAGAGGTAAAATAATTACCAAACAAATAAACAAAGAATTTAAAAAATTTAAAAGATATGACAACACTTAATTCCAAAACACCAGAAGGAGAGCTATCGGAAAAGTGGACAAAATATAAAGCAAGCCAAAAATTAGTTAACCCTGCCAACAAACGAAAGCTTGATGTAATAGTAGTCGGCACAGGTCTTGCGGGTTCATCAGCCGCAGCATCATTAGGAGCACTTGGTTTCAATGTAAAAATATTTTGTATTTCAGATTCCCCAAGGAGAGCACATTCAATAGCAGCACAAGGAGGAATAAATGCAGCTAAAAATTATCAAAACGATGGGGATAGTGTAGAACGTTTATTCTATGATACAATTAAAGGAGGTGACTATCGGGCAAGAGAAGCAAATGTATATCGATTAGCAGAAGTATCCAACAGTATAATTGATCAATGTGTTGCACAAGGAGTTCCTTTTGCAAGAGATTATTCAGGAATGTTAGACAATCGTTCCTTTGGAGGAGCACAAGTAAGCAGAACATTTTACGCAAAAGGACAAACAGGCCAGCAGCTATTATTAGGAGCATACTCAGCCCTTTCTAAAGAAATAAAAGCAGGAACGGTAAAAATGTATGAAAGAAGGGAGATGATGGATCTTGTGTTAGTTGATAATCAAGCAAGAGGAATCATAACAAGAAACCTTCAGAATGGAGAAATAGAACGTTGGAGTGCACATGCAGTGGTAATTGCAACTGGAGGATATGGAAATGTATATTTTCTTTCAACTAATGCAATGAATTGTAATGGTTCTGCAGCAATTCAGTGTTATAAGAGAGGAGCATACTTTGCTAATCCTTGTTATGTTCAGATTCATCCAACATGTATTCCCGTTCACGGAGAATATCAATCAAAACTAACTTTAATGTCCGAATCTCTTAGAAATGATGGGAGGATATGGGTTCCAAAGAAAATTGAAGATGCCCAAGCAATTAGAGAAGGAAGGCTTAAACCAACTGAAATTGCAGAACAAGATAGAGATTATTATTTAGAAAGAAGATATCCTGCCTTTGGCAATCTTGTTCCAAGAGATATAGCTTCCAGAGCTGCAAAAGAAAGATGCGATGCAGGATATGGAGTTGGAGCTGGTTTTGCAGTTTACTTAGATTTCAAAACAGCAATCGAGCGATTAGGAAGAGATAAGATTCATGAGCGTTATGGAAACCTTTTCCAAATGTATGAAAAGATTGTTGATGTTGACCCTTACGAAAACCCAATGATGATTTATCCAGCTGTTCACTATACAATGGGCGGCCTTTGGGTTGACTATGAGCTTCAAACAACAATACCAGGACTTTTTGCAACAGGAGAAGCTAATTTCTCAGACCATGGAGCAAATCGCCTAGGGGCATCTGCGCTTATGCAAGGTTTGGCTGATGGTTATTTTGTACTTCCTTATACAATGCAAAACTTCCTTTCAGACAAAATTCACCAACCAAGAATTTCAGTCGAGAGCCAAGAGTTTGAAAATGCAGAAAAAGCAGTTAAAGAAAAAATTGAGAAGATAATATCAATCAAGGGAGAAAAAACTGTTGATTCCCTACAAAGAGAACTTGGACATATAATGTGGGAATATGTAGGTATGGGAAGAAATGCCGAGAACCTAAAAAAAGCAATTCCTTTATTATCGGATCTAAGAAAGAAGTTTTGGTCAAATGTTAGAGTTGTAGGTGATACTACTTCAATGAATCCTGAACTTGAAAAAGCAATACGCTTAGCTGACCATATAGAACTTGCAGAAGTTATGGCTAAAGATGCACTCCAAAGAGAAGAAAGCTGCGGAGGACATTATAGAGAAGAATTTGTCACCGAAGAAGGTGAAGCAAAGAGAGATGATGAAAACTTTAAATTTGTTGGAGTATGGGAGTATAAAGGAGAGGGACAAGATCCAATAATGCATAAAGAAGAATTAAATTACGAGTTTATTAAAGTTCAACAAAGAAATTACAAGTAAGATGGATTTTACATTAAAAATATGGCGTCAAGAAAATGCTAATGCTAAAGGACGCTTCGAGACATATAAAATAAATGATATTTCGCCCGACTGTTCTTTCTTAGAAATGTTGGACATTTTAAACGAAAGTTTAGTTAATAAATTATCTCATCCTGTTTGTTTTGATAATGACTGCAGGGAAGGAATATGTGGAATGTGTGGATTATATATTAATGGACATCCTCACGGACCTGATCAAGCAATAACAACTTGCCAGCTTCATATGAGGAAGTTTAAAGACAAAGAAACAATTGTTATTGAACCTTGGAGAGCAAAACCTTTTCCAATCATAAGAGATTTGGTTGTTGATAGAACTGCATTAGATAAAATTATTCAAGAAGGAGGATATGTTTCAGTAACAACTGGAGGTATTCCAGATGGAAATGCAATTCCAATCCCAAAATACAAAGCCGATCAAGCTATGGATTCGGCCTCGTGTATTGGATGTGGTGCTTGTGTTGCTGCATGTAAAAATGCATCCGCAATGTTATTTGTTTCGGCAAAGGTTACTCAATTATCACTACTCCCTCAAGGGAAACCAGAAAGTTCTATTAGAGTTCAAAAAATGGTTGCAAAGATGGATGAATTAGGCTTTGGAAATTGCACTAATACTTATGCATGTGAAGCAGAATGTCCAAAAGAAATTAAGTGTTCAAATATTGCAAAAATGAATAGAGAATTTCTATTTGCAAAAGTTTGTACCGAAGAAAACATATAATTTTTATAGAAAATTTGGAAAATAGATATTTTTTGCTTTATCTTTGCCAGATAAATTACTAAATTTAAATATAGTTTTATTTCTTAGAAGTAGTAATTGGCAAATATAAAGCAATTTTATGAAGAAAATATTAAGTTATTTCCCTTTATGGTCTATACTTCCAATATTCATTATTGGGGGGGTGATTACTGGCCTTTCTTCTTATGCTATTTACATGTCACGATTCCATTCTTATCTTTCAGACAAACCTGAAACATGTATTAATTGTCATATAATGGCTCCTTATTACGATACCTGGAGCAAAAGTTCACACAGAACATACGCAAATTGTAATGATTGTCATGTGCCTCATAATAACGTATTTAATAAATATTTCTTTAAGGCAAAGGATGGCTTATATCATTCTGCTGTATTCACATTTCACGCAGAACCTCAGGTAATTCGCCCAAGAGAAGAAAGTTATAATGTTATTATGAATAATTGCATACGATGTCATGAACATCTCAACACCGCAATTGTTTCAACAGGGCATCATTCCTATTTGGAAGCAAAAAAAGGAATGGCAAAAGCTTGTTGGGATTGTCATACAAATGTTCCTCACACCAAAATAAGTAATATATCCTCATCTCCACACTCCTTAGCACCTCTTCCAAAATCACCAATTCCTCAATGGTTAAAAAAAGAATTAAAATAATTATATTATGAAGAAAATATCCGAAGCAATTAAAAGAAGACCAATAATTGGATGGGCTATATTTGTTGTTGTGTTAATCATTGTTTTCCTTTTAGGATTATTGGCAGCCTCAATAACAGAAAGACGAGCTGAAATTGCAACGCTTTATAGCAATAAGAAGGTTGAAATTAAAGGGATCAACCCTCATTCTTCTGAGTGGGGGATTAACTATCCGAGGGAATATGATACATGGCTTAAAACCAAAAATATGGATTTTCAAAGTAAGCATCATGGGAATATAAAACAGGATGTTTTAGAACAAAGACCAGAAATGGTGGTACTTTGGGCTGGATATGCTTTTTCAAAAGATTATACAGCACCAAGAGGGCATTCTTATGCAATTGAAGATATTCATCATACACTCAGAACAGCCACTCCAACAAATTCTTCAGATGGTCCTCAACCAGCAACTTGCTGGACATGTAAGAGTCCAGATGTACCAAGAATGATGAATGAGATAGGAATCGAAAACTTCTATAAACAAAAATGGGGGGCATTAGGAAAAGAAATAGTTAATCCAATTGGTTGTGCTGATTGTCACGACCCTAAAACTATGGCACTTACAATAACACGTCCTGCTCTTATTGAAGCTTTCACTCGTCAAAATAAAGATATAAAACAATCAACCCCTCAAGAAATGAGGACATTGGCTTGTGCTCAATGTCATGTTGAATACTATTTCACAAAAGATGGTAACTACCTAACTTTTCCTTGGGATAAAGGAATAAGTGTTGAAGCTATTGAACAATACTATGATAATTCAAACTTTAGTGATTGGACCCATGCACTAAGTAGGGCACCTATGTTAAAAGCTCAACATCCCGACTATGAGCTGTTCTCTCTTGGACCACATGCTCAAAGAGGGTTGTCTTGTGCAGATTGTCACATGCCTTATGTTTCTGAAGGAGGAATTAAATATTCTAATCACCAAGTTATGAGTCCTCTCAAAAATATAGCTTCAACTTGCCAAACATGTCATAGAGACAGTGAAGAAAAACTAATGAACTATGTTTACGAGTATCAGGATAAGGCTATAGAGATTAGAACAAGATTAGAAAATGAACTTGCTAAAACTCATATTTTGGCAAAATTAGCTTGGGATAAGGGAGCAAATGAAAAAGAGATGAAAGGGGTTTTAAAACTTCTTCGACAAGCTCAATGGCGTTGGGATTTTGTAGTTGCCTCACACGGCTCAACATTCCATGCACCGGTTGAATCTCAAAGAATATTGGCACATGGCCTTGATAAAGCAATGCAGGCACAACTTGAACTTCAAAAAGTATTATTTACATACGGAGTTCATAACACAAATCTTCCAGACATTTCAACCAAAGCAAAAGCACAAAAATATATTGGTCTTGATATGGATAAGTTAAATAAAGAAAAGAAAGACTGGATAAATACTACTGTTCCAAAATGGTTAGAACAAGCAAAAAAAGAAGGAAAGCTATCAAAACTTTAAATATACTCAATGAACTAATATATTCTAATTAATGATGAGAAGAGAGAAGAGGAAAATTTGGCAATTACCATGGTCCTATAAAGAAAGTTTGATTATTGTTTTTGGAATAATAATTGTAGGTTTCTCACTTCAAACAATTATTGGAGGATTTAATTTCTATCTACTCATCTACCCATTCAATCTTTACTTAGGAATAATAATTCTTATATTTATACTGCTATCCTTAATTTTCCAAAAAAACGCCTTTTTTAAATGGCTTACATCTCTTCATCTATCTACCTCACTCCTTATTGCAATAACCCTACTATCATTAATATTGGGTTTGACAAAGCAAGATAATGGAGCAATCAATTCCGAAGATGTTAATATATTTTATCATTTAGGATTTAATCAAATGACTTCCTCCTGGGCATTCGTGTTTATTTATTTTCTAATTCTACTATCGCTTGGAGCCATAATTGCAAAAAGAAAACCTTCTTTCACAAAAAAATATACTATATTTCTTCTAAACCACTTAGGATTGTGGATTATACTTTTTTTTGCAGGCTTAGGCTATGCTGACACCAAACGCTACATCATGTATGTTAATGTTGGAGAAATAGAGTGGAGGGTTTTCGATAAGGAAAATAGAGTCCAAGAGCTCCCAATTGCCATCCAACTTAACAAATTTACAATTGAAGAATATATTCCTAAGCTTGCTATTGTTAATAAAAAAACATCAGAAATACTTCCAAAAGATAAACCAGAATATTTTCAGATTGATACTAATAATAAGAAAGAAATTTCATTTAACGGATATAAAATCAAACTTATAGATTATATTCATAATGCGGTTAGGAGTAGCGATTCAACCTTTAAGGAAGTTCCTATGAAGGCTTCAACTCCGGCAGCTTTTGTCCAAGTTAAGACTCAAAAAATTGATAAAACAAAATGGGTGTCAGCGGGAAATTCAATTCAATTTCCAATGGTTTTAGATATTGACTCATCTTTGGCTATTGTTATGACACCTGCAGAGCCTAAAAGTTTTATTTCAAACATTGAAGTTTACACAAAAGAGGGGACTAATGTTAAAACTGAACTTAGAGTAAATCATCCCCTTAAGGTTGGAAAATGGAAAATCTATCAATACGGATATGATAATAATATGGGAAAGATGTCGTCATATTCTAGTTTTGAATTAGTTTACGACCCTTGGTTAAATATTGTATATGTTGGAATAGCTCTATTAGGATTAGGTTCACTATTATTAATAATCTTTGGAATAAACTATAAAAAATGAACTGGGAATATTTTATTTGGTTTGCAATACCATCAATAATATGTTGGATAGGAGCTTCAGTATTAGTATACAATACAAAGTTCAAATTATTATCAAATTTGCTTTTTATATTAGGTATATCAATTTTTCTACTATTCATCATTCTTTTTTGGTCTTCAATACAGCGTCCACCTTTTCGAACTATTGGAGAAACTCGTCTTTGGTATTCCTTTTTTATAACCACAACAGGATATATAACATATAGAATTTGGAAATACAAATGGATTCTCTCCTACACCTCTTTAGTTGCTGTAGTTTTCATAATTATAAATCTTCTTAAACCAGAAATTCATTCCACAAATCTTATGCCTGCCCTCCAAAGCTATTGGTTTATCCCTCATGTGACGTCCTATATACTGTCATATTCAATGTTGGGAGCAGCAACAATAGCATCATTTATCCTATTAAGACATGTAGAAAAAAATGAAAATGAAAAAAAATTAGAGGATTTAATAGATAATTTAGTTTATGTAGGATTTGGGTTTCTATTGTTGGGGATGTTAATGGGTTGTATGTGGGCAAAAGAAGCTTGGGGAAATTATTGGTCATGGGATCCTAAAGAAACGTGGGCATTTCTAACTTCAACAACATATCTGATTTATATTCATACAAGAATTCATAAACTTAATATCAAAATTTCATTATGGATATTAATTATAGCCATAATTTTTCTGTCTATAACCTGGCTTGGGATAAATTATTTACCTTCTGCTCAAGATAGTATTCATGTTTATTAAATAGTTAGAAAAATTATTAATAATAAAGCCTGAGTTTTTGACATAATAGAAGAGGTATAAATTTTTACAATTAACAACCTAGAAATATGAATAATAAGATAATACAAATTAGTCCAATAGGTTTTCAATGGGAAATGGAAAATCCTTTTATTTTCTGTGCTCATCATAAAGATGCTTTCCCAAAAGGGAATCTTCACCAAGGTCCTGATGTGTCTTTGTTTGGTAGAAATATAGGGAGTGATTTCTCAGGTAAAGATGGTTTTAGCATGTATCATGGAGATGTTGTACCAGGATTTCCTGAACATCCTCATAGAGGTTTTGAAACTGTTACAATAACTCTTAAAGGACTGATTGATCATTTTGATTCAAAAGGAGCACATGGACGCTATGGTGATGGAGATGTTCAATGGCTTACAACAGGAAAAGGATGTCAGCATTGTGAAATGTTCCCGTTAATTAACCAAGATAAAGATAATCCATTAGAACTGTTTCAAGTATGGCTAAATCTTCCAAGTAAAGATAAATTCGTTGAGCCTGACTATAAAATGTTTTGGGCAGAAGACATCCCTGTATTTGAGGTTATTGATGAAAATAAGAATAAAACAACTATTAAATTAATCGCAGGAAGTTTTCAAGGCAAAGAAAGTATAGAGCCTACACAAAACTCTTGGGCTTATGATAAAGATAATAGAGTTGGAATTTTAATTATTAGGATGGAACCTCATTCTAAGTTAACAATTCCTGCAGGAACTGGAACTATGTCAAGAAATCTTTATTTTTATCAAGGAGAAGGAAACATAAAAATAGATAATAAAGAAGTTTCTTCATCAAATAGGATTAAACTAAATGCAAATCAAGAAATAGAAATCATCAATCAAGACAAAGAAAGCTACATTCTACTACTTGAAGGAGAAAAAATTGATGAGCCTGTTGTTCAATATGGTCCTTTTGTAATGAACACAGAACAGGAAATACGTCAAGCATTTGATGATTATCGAAAAACAAGATTTGGAGGATGGCTTTGGGATAGGCCAGACCCTGTTCATGAAATAACAACTGGAAGATTTGCTCGCTATATTAATGGAAGTGAGGAAAGAAAATATTAGAGGAAGATTAATTAAAAAGAGAAAATGATGAGTGAGAAATTGGAGATTATACAAGACAAAATAAAAGAAAGATTTTCTTTATTTGTAAATAATAATGATGCTGGGCATATTAGTTATCAATTTGAAAATAATAAAATAACTATCATTCATACTCAGGTGGATAAAGAATATGGAGGTAGAGGTTATGCAAAGCTTCTTGTAGAAAATGTAATTAATTATGCAAGGGGAAATAAATTTAAGATAATCCCTATTTGCCCATACGCTAAAAAAATATTCAGTGATAACGAGAAATATAATGACGTTCTATGAGTATAAGTGAGGAAATATTTAGTAGGGATATTATTAAAAAATATTCAAATAATGAGGTAACAATAGTTTGGCAACCCAACAAATGTTGCAAGTCGGGAATATGTGTTAAAGGTTGTCCCGAAGTTTTTAAACCAACTAAACGACCTTGGATTCAGCCAGAGAATTCAACAACAGAAAAAATAATAGAAACTGTCAAGAAATGTCCAACTCAAGCACTAACTTATTATTTTAATTAGACCTAAATCTATAACTATACTAAATCCATTCTTGAAGCATCCTGACGAATAAAAATAAAAAGCAGGAAAGTAAAGGACATAAGAGACGAGCCTCCATAACTTAAGAAAGGGAGTGGAATGCCTATAACAGGCAATAAGCCTATAGTCATACCAATATTTATTGTAAAGTGAGCAAATAAAATTGAAGCCACACAATAGCCATAAATTCTTGAAAACTTTGACCGCTGTCTTTCCGCCATCCTAACCAGTCGGAGCATTAGAGCCAAAAACAACCCAACAATTGTTACTGACCCAACAAATCCCCATTCTTCTCCAACAGTACAAAATATAAAGTCAGTATCTTGTTCGGGAACAAAATTATATTTTGTTTGAGTTCCATTTAGAAATCCTTTCCCAAAAAACCCGCCTGAGCCTATTGCAATTTTTGATTGATTAACATTATATTCTACTCCCTGAGGGTCTTTTTTTTGTCCCAATAGAACTTCAATCCTATCCTTTTGGTGAGAACCCAGAGCATTATCATATACATATCCTACTGAAATAACAACTCCAGAGGCAACAGCAAATAAGCCTATGAATAATAAAAGCGAAAGCTTCCTCGAACGAAAAAGGATCCATGTAATTGTTGTTACGGCAAAAAGAATTCCAATCAATACGTAAGGGTTTATTAGAAGGGAAAGTATAAATAAAATTGCAACTCCAACTCCAAAAATCAAAACAGAAAGCGATAACCCTTCACGAAATAGAACCAAAACAAATATGAAAAATACCAAGGCAGAGCCAGTGTCATTTTGAAGTAAAACTAAAATCATAGGTATTGCAACAATGGTTATGGCAGAAATTTTAGTTTTTAAATCTTTCATATCAATTTCTATTCCTGAAAGAATTTTTGCTAAAGCAAGAGCAGTTGTAGCTTTTGCAAACTCTGAGGGCTGAATACCAAAATCACCAACTCCAAACCAACTCTTTGCTCCTTTTGTTTCGGAGCCAATTGCCAAGACGGCTAAGAGCATAATTATGAATAACCCATACCATATATATGCAGTTTGCGAAAAGAATTTGGGGTCAATTACAATAATAAAAAGAGCAATTAAGGTTGAAATGCCAATCCATATCATTTGTTTCCCATAACGAGTATCCAAATCAAAAATGTTACTATGAACCTCATCGAAGACTGCAGAATATATACTTATCCAACCAATAAATACTAAAACAAAATAAATTAGTATTGTGGTCCAATCAATATTTTCTAATATTCCTCTTTCTCTTCTTTCCATTATTTGTTTATTATCGTTTTATTAGTCTGAACTTGATTTTTGTATGTATTTTCTAAGTGGGAGAGATTGACAAGGGGCAGCCTCGATATATGTTTGTTCAACATCCTTTCTTAATACATCTTTTCTAATATATTTTTCGGCAACCAAACTTGCAATTGGGGCAGCCCAAGTTCCTCCTCCTCCTGCAGCATTTTCAACATAAACCGAAATAGCAATTTTAGGATTATCTTTTGGAGCAAAGCAAATAAAAACTGAGTGGTCGGCACCTGCATTTTGAGCTGTTCCTGTTTTTCCACAAACTGCAATATCATCAATTCTTGCTCTTCTTGCTGTTCCTCCTGGCTCATGAACAACTCCATACATTCCTTCAACTGCAATATCCCAATATTCTCGAGAAATTAATGTGTTGTGTTTTTGAACATATTTTGTATTTCTTTTTTTAAGATTTTCATCCCCAAAATATTTAACTAAGTGAGGAGTTATATACCATCCTCTATTTGCAACAATTGCTGCAAAATTTGCCATCTGAAGTGGAATCACTCCAACCTCACCTTGCCCAATTGAATTGGAATAAATTGTATAGAAATTCCAACTATCTCCCTTATATATCCTGCTATAAAATGTTGTGTCTGGAATAAAACCCGATTTGGAATCAGGAAGGTCAATTTCGAGTTTTTTACCAAAACCCATTTTATACATTTCCTCATCCCACAGTGATAATCCATACTTACTATCTCCCTTTCCTGTATTTGGATTTGTTTGTTGAATTATTCGTTGGTAAACTCTGTAGAAATAAGGATTGCAAGACATTTTTATTGCCTCTCTGACGGTTGAGGCTGCAGGGTGATTATGACAACCCACTAAAGATTTATCACAACCAAAACCTGTTTCGGGACTAATAACTCCCATATCGAGAGCTATCATAGCCTGAGCAACTTTAAATATTGAACCTGGAGGATATTCGGCCATCAATGCACGATTGAAAAGAGGTTTTGAAATATCATTTAACAGTTCCATATAGTTATTTCCTCTAACCCTCCCTACCAAAAGATTAGGGTCGAAAAATGGAGCGGAAACAAAACATAAAATTTCCCCTGTTGAAGGTTCAATAGCAACAATTGAACCTCTCTTATTTGCCATTAATTTTTCAGCATATTTTTGAAGTTCTAAATCAATTGAAGAATATAGATTTTGTCCTGCAACTGAAGCGGTATCATATTTTCCATCTTGAAAACTCCCCTTCTCCCTATTATGAACATCAACCAATGTAATTTTACTGCCCTTAGTCCCTCTAAGAATTTCCTCATAATATTTTTCCATACCACTCATTCCTATATAGTCACCTTTCTTGTAGTATGGATTTTTCTTAATCGTATTCTCATTAACCTCACCAACATAACCTAAAACATGACATGCAACAGAGTGAGGATAGTATCTTAACGTTCTGCTTTGAGCAAAGAACCCCTGAAACATGTAAAGCTTTTCTTGAATAGAACCAAAATCTTCTTTGGATATTTGTTTTTCAAAAGAAGAGGGGGCATAAGTTGAGTATTTTACAGCTTTATCCATTCTGGCATTAAATTGGTCTCTATCAATGCCAACCAATTTACATAAAAGAGCTGTATCCAAGTTTTTAACCTGACGAGGTACAACCATTAGGTCATACACCAATTCGTTGTAAACTAATAATTCCCCATTACGATCATATATTAGTCCTCGGGCAGGGTATTGTGTGACAAATCGTAATGCATTTCTATTTGCCAATTGGGCATAGGAGTCATCAAATACTTGAAGAAAAAGTAAACGTATAATATATATTATCCCCACAGTGATAAAAATACCCATAAGAACAAATCTGCGTGAGGAAAGTGTATTTTTCATATCTTTGCAATTCTTAGATGCAAAATTACAATAAAAACCTATATCAAGGAATACATTAAATGAAAGAATTGTTTAATAACATCTTTAATATTAGAAATGAGTTTGAGTTTGAAGAGTTAGCTCTTGAAATTTTTCATTTTCAGTATGAAAACAATAAGGTTTACAATAATTGGTGCAATCTAATGAAAACCTCTCCCAAGAAAGTAAAATCCATTTCTCAAATCCCGTTTCTCCCAATATCCTTTTTCAAAACACATAATGTTATCAGCTTTAATAAAGAAGATAGCATACATTTTTTTAAAAGCAGCGGCACAACAAACTCTCAAACCAGCAAGCATTATATTTATGATCTAAGCCTATATGAAAGAAGTTTTATAAAATCGTTCGAGCAGTTCTTTTCCAATGTTGAGGATTATTGTTTTATTGCACTTTTACCAAATTATTTGGAACAGAGTAACTCTTCTTTAGTTTATATGATTGATAATTTTATTAAGAAAAGCAAATATAAAGAGAGTGGATTTTATAAGGATTCCCTACAAGATGTTATAGAAAGAATCAAATTGCTTGAAAAAGAAAATGTAAAAACAATTCTTTTTGGAGTAACATACGCCCTTTTGGATTTAATTGCAATTGAAAAACTAAACCTTAACAGCACAATAATATTTGAAACAGGAGGAATGAAGGGCAGAAGAAAAGAAATTATAAGGCCAGAGCTACATAAAATTCTATGTGAAGGCTTTTCCGTAAAAAGCATAGCCTCAGAATACGGCATGTGTGAACTATTCTCTCAAGCCTACTCCAAAGCCGATGGAATATTCTTTTGCCCCAATCATATGAAAGTAATAGTTAGAGACACCTACGACCCTCTATCATATATTGGCAATAACAAAACAGGAGGAATAAACGTAATTGACCTTGCAAATATATATTCTTGTTCCTTTATTGAAACCGAAGATTTGGGAAGATGCTACTCTAACAATAGCTTTGAACTCTTAGGAAGAATGGATAACACCACAACCAGAGGATGCAACTTAATGTATGAGTTTTAATAAAACCTCAAAGAGAAGCCCTTTCCTTGAACTTCTCTTTGTTTTAATTGGT
>JAQUTD010000047.1 GCA_028709955.1 Bacteroidales bacterium
AATCCCTATTCCCAACTATTTTAACTTCGTTTAGAAGTCGCGAGATGCCCATGTCACACTTGCTCACATACCCATCTCAGAGGTTGCGACATGGGCATCTCAAGATGCTGAGATACCCATGTCAGTGAGTGTGAGATGGGCATCTCGCGACTTCTAAACGAAGTTTAATTAGTTTGAAACTGTGTGTTGTGAGATTTAAATGGCATGTTTATCCGTTTAAACTTTTATTTATTTACTTTTGTTCCATTATATGGTGTTAACACTGGCTTAACATAAAGGTAATATAAAATAAATATTGAATTAACCTACAGTTAACATTGTGGCTCTACTTTTGCATTGTCAAATAGAAAAATAAAATTAATGACAAATAAAAATTTGAAAATGAGAAAAAGAACATTATTTTTAGCAGCAGCTTTATCTACATTAGGCTTAACTGCAAATGCTCAAATGGAGGAGCCAATAAAAGATACACTTACTCTTTTACAAGAGCAAATAGATGGAAACAGCGGTAGGATTAAGAAATTAGAAAAATTAAAAGTATCTGGCTATTTCCAAGCACAAGCAGAATATGGTCAACCAGGTGCATCAGCAAAAACTGGAGCTAACTCTGGAAAATACAACGAAGTTATAGACGGAAAAGATTCTGAATATTTTCTACGTTATGGAATTAGAAGAGGTAGAATTAAATTCCAATACTCAGAAAAGATAGCAAAAGCAGTATTTCAATTAGACATTACTGACAAGGGCTTAGGTTTTAAAGATGCGTACATGCAAATTGACGAACCTTTCTTAAATGTATTTTCATTAAAAGCAGGTATTTTTGATCGTCCATTTGGAGATGAAATATCTTATTCTTCATCATCAAGAGAAACACCTGAACGTTCTCTAATTTTCCAAAAGCTTTTCCCAGACGAAAGAGACCTTGGAGCATCTTTAATAATTGCAGCACCAAAAAACACCACTCTTGAAGGATTGAAACTTGAGGGAGGTTTGTTTTCAGGTAATGGAATTAGGGTAGATGATAATTCAAAATTAGATTTCATAGGACATTTGAAATATGATAAAACCTATTCTAATATGTCATTTGGGTTAGGAACATCTTTATATAGTGGAACAACAAATAATGCAGACTCTAATTTATATACAATGCAAAATGGAGTTTGGACAAGAGAAATTGTTGACAAAAACCTTACAAATAAAAGACAATATATAGGATTTGATGGACAATTTACAATTGAAACTCCAATGGGATTAACAAATATTAGAGCAGAATACCTTTTTGGAGAGCAGCCATCAGTATCTGGAGATTTTTCTTCTGCGAAGGCTAACACCTATGATGCCACAAAACCATTCTCTTATATTAGAAACTTCTCAGGAGGACATGTATATTTCTTACAAGATATATATAGAACACCATTAACATTTGTCTTTAAATATACCTACCTTGATCCAAACACAGAAGTTGCAGATAATGAAGTTAAAAATAAAGCAGATGTTGCAATGTCAACAATAGGACTTGGAGGTTTATGGAGAATAAATTCATCTTTAAGACTTATGGCATTCTATGAAATCAATTCTAATGAAAAAACAACAGCTATAGCAGGATACGACAAAGATTTAAAAGACGATATGTTCACTTTAAGACTACAATATAAATTCTAAATAGAAACAAGATTAGAAAAAACAAAAATTTAAGAAAAAAGAAAATGAAAAATTTAAGAAAAATAGCATTAGTAATAGCATTAGGTTTATTAGTTAGCCCTTTTGCAAACGCACAAAAAATAAAAGGATCCGATACTGTCCTTCCTCTATCTCAAAAAGAAGCAGAGGCTTATGGTAAAAAAGGAGGAAAAGTTACAGTAACTGGAGGAGGTTCAGGAGTTGGAATAGCTGCTCTAATGGATGGAACAACAGATATTGCACAAGCATCAAGAAAGATGAAATTTAGTGAAAAACAAAAAATGCAACAATCAGGAAGACAAGCAAAGGAAGTTGTTATTGCATACGATGCACTTGCAGTTATTGTAAACCCAAACAATAAAATATCACAATTAACTCGTCAACAATTAGAACAAATCTTTACAGGGAAAATAACAAATTGGAAACAAGTTGGTGGAGAAGATTTAAATATAGTTGTTTATTCAAGAGAATCCTCTTCAGGAACCTATGAATTTTTTAAAGAACATGTTTTGAAGAACAAAAACTATATGTCATCAGTTCTTTCAATGCCAGCAACCGGAGCAATTATCCAATCAGTAAAACAAACTAAAGGAGCAATAGGATATGTTGGTTTAGCATACTTAAATAAAGAAGTTAAGGCTCTAAAAGTAAGTTTTGATGGAAAGAAATATATTGAACCATCAGTTGCAACTGCAAAAAATAAAACTTATCCAATTGTTCGACCATTATTATACTACTATGAAGTTAAAAATGCTAAGAAAGTAAAATCATATATTGACTTTGTGCTTTCAGAACAAGGACAAGCAATAGTTGAAAAAGTAGGATATATTTCATTGAAATAATATTGGTTAAATACTTATTAGAAATAATTAATCAAAGGTGGAGCTTCTCTCTGCCTTTTTTTTGTTGTTAATTCTTAGCTCTTTCTATTTGAAAAAAGAGATTGAAGAGTGTTAACATTAAATTAACATTAGATTAATACAATAATAACATGTTTTTGGAACAATTTGGATTTTTGTGTACTAATTTTGCAAAATGAAATATATTTCTTTTGAGAAATAGAATAGGCAGAGAAATTATAATAATAAAACAAACTTAGTATGAAAAATATAAGAGAAATAGCATTAATAATAGCATTAGTAGTAGCAATAACTCCTTTTCTAAATGCACAAAAAATTAAAGGATCAGATTCTGTTTTACCTCTTTCACAAAAAGAAGCAGAGGCTTATGGTAAGAAAGGAGGAAAAGTAACAGTAACTGGAGGAGGCTCAGGAGTTGGAATTGCAGCTCTAATGGATGGCTCAACTGACATAGCACAATCATCAAGAAAAATGAAGTTTGGTGAGAAAGCAAAACTTCAAAAAGCTGGAAAGAAAATAAAAGAAGTAACCGTGGCTTATGACGCATTGGCTGTTGTTGTTAATAATTCTAATAAAGTAAATCAATTATCCCGTCAACAATTGGAAGATATCTTTACCGGTAAAATAACAAATTGGAAACAAGTAGGAGGTGCAAATATGAAGATTATAGTTTATTCAAGAGAAACATCTTCGGGGACTTACGAATTTTTTAAAGAGCTTGTTTTGAAAAATAAAAACTATATGTCCTCAGTTCTATCAATGCCAGCAACAGGAGCAATTATCCAATCAGTAAAACAAACCAAAGGAGCAATAGGATATGTAGGTTTAGCATATTTGAATAAAGAAGTAAAATCAATTAAAGTAAGTTTTGATGGAAAGAAATATTTTGCTCCATCTCTTGCAAATTCTAAGAATAAAACCTATCCAATTGTTAGACCATTACTATACTTCTATGAATTGAAAAATGAAAAGAAAGTAAAACCATTTATAGATTTTGTACTTTCACAACAAGGGCAAGCAATTGTAAGTAAGGTTGGTTATATTCCAGTGAAATAGAAAGAGGTAATAAAATTGATGATATGAATAGAAAAATGTTTAGAGGGAAAAAATACTTTATTGAGGCACTTTGGGAAGGATTACTGAAAATTAGTGGAAGTGTTACAAGTATTATAATCATTTTGATAATTCTTTTTCTTTTTAGTGAAGGAATGGGGCTATTCAAAAATAATATTGTAGAAGATGGATATGTTGTTGCTGTTAATTCAAAAAATAAAATAGAAAATCTTTCTCCACAGCAGATAAAAGATATCTTTGATTCAAAAATAGTATCGTGGAAGGAGTTGGGAGTTGATGTTAGTGAGGATGAAATAATTATTTTTCGATTAGATGATGTAACTAACTATGTTTCAGAAGAAGAAATAGGGGAGAATTTAGAAAACCTACCCAAGATATTAAATCAGATTTTGGAAGATAATCCCAATATGATTGCTTTTATCCCTGAAAGCTATACGAAATCAAATTTCTCTTCTAAAATTTTAGACTTGGGAAATATCAAGATTTCCGACTTTTTATCAGGTAAGGAATGGTTTCCTACTGCATCTCCAGCCCCTCAGTTTGGAGTTGTACCTATTGTTTTAGGAACTCTTTGGGTAAGTCTTGGCGCAATTCTGATAGCATTACCCTTTGGATTAGCAGTCTCAATTTATTCTGCTGAATTAGCAAGTAACAGATTACATAAAATAATTAAACCAATAATTGAGCTATTGGCAGGAATTCCATCTGTAGTTTATGGTTTCTTTGGACTGATAGTAATTGTACCTCTAATACAGAAAGTATTTAATCTTGATGTAGGAGAAACTGGGCTTGCGGGAAGTATTGTTTTGGCAATTATGGCTCTTCCAACAATTATTACAATTGCGGAAGATGCACTTCGTTCAACACCAAGAGCAATGAAAGAAGCATCTTTAGCCTTGGGGGCAAATAAATGGCAAACAATTGTTAAGGTTACAATTCCTTATTCAATTTCAGGAATAACCGCAGGGGTTGTTTTAGGAATTGGACGAGCAATTGGGGAAACAATGGCAGTTTTGATGGTTACAGGAAATGCTGCAGTAATACCTCACACTCTTTTAGAACCGGTAAGAACAATCCCCGCAACAATTGCAGCAGAATTGGGAGAAGCCCCAAAAGGTGGAGCTCACTATGAAGCCCTGTTCGTTCTTGGTTGCATCCTCTTCATAATAACTCTAATCATTAACCTTGTTGTGGAATACATTTCATCAAAAAACAAAAATAAAGTAGCGTAATGGAATATAGAAAAAGAAAAAGTTTAAACCAATCTTCTGCTTTCTGGCTCTTGAAAATAATGAGTTTTATTGTTGTAGGAATATTGTTTTGCATATTAGGTTTCATTATAATAAACGGATTTCAGGCAATAAGCTGGGATTTCTTAACAAAAATGCCAGAAGATGGAATGACAAAAGGAGGAATTCTTCCAGCAATTATAGGAACTCTATGCCTAACAGCAGGATCAATGATATTTGCTTTTCCAATTGGAGTTCTTTCAGGGATATACCTAAATGAATATGCAGGAAAGGGATGGGTAGTAAAACTAATTAGAACTATGACAAATAATCTTGGTTCAATTCCTTCAATTGTATTTGGACTATTTGGAATGTCTCTTTTCGTAAATACACTTGGCTTTGGAGACTCAATCATTGCAGGTTCTTTAACATTAGGTCTTTTAGCTCTTCCAGTAGTCATTAGAACAACTGAAGAGGCACTCAAACAAATAGACGTTAGCTATCGTCATGGAAGTTTAGCCTTAGGAGCAACAAAACTTCAAACAACAGTGAAAGTAGTTCTTCCAATGGCTTTCCCAAATATAATAACAGGCTTGATTCTTTCAATAGGTAGAGTTTCTGGAGAAACCGCACCTATCATGTTTACAGCAGTTGCATATTTTCTTCCAATGCTACCTTCTTCAATATTCGATCAAGTTATGGCCCTTCCATACCATTTATATGTTATTTCAACTTCAGGAACAGATATTGAAGCTTCGAGAACAATGGCATATGGGACAGCATTTGTGTTAGTAGCCATAGTTTTAATTCTGAACTTATTTGCAAATGCCTTAAGAAGATATTTCTCTAATAAAGTAAAAACTAATTAGAAAACAATAAATATTATGTACAATATAGAAACAAAAGATGTGAATTTTTATTATGGAGATTTCCATGCATTGAAGAATATCACAATGTCAATAGAACCCAATTCAGTCACTGCTTTTATTGGACCTTCAGGATGTGGGAAATCAACATTTCTTAGGCTTTTCAATAGAATGAATGATTTGATCCCAGACACAAAATTAGAAGGCAAAGTTTTGATTGGAGGAAAAGACATATATAAAAAGGATATCCTGGTTGATCAGTTAAGAAAACAAGTTGGTATGGTTTTCCAAAAACCCAATCCATTTCCCAAATCAATTTTTGAAAATGTTGCTTATGGATTAAGAGTTAATGGAGAAAAGAATAATAAATTAATTGAAGAAAGAGTAGTCGAATCTTTGAAAGGAGCTGCATTATGGGAAGAGGTTAAGGATAAATTAAAGAAATCAGCCTTTGAACTTTCTGGAGGACAACAACAACGTTTATGTATTGCGAGAGCACTGGCAATAGAACCAACAGTAATATTAATGGATGAACCAGCCTCAGCACTTGATCCAATTTCAACTCTAAAAATAGAGGAATTGATTTTTGAGTTAAAGAAAGACTATACAATAGTGATAGTTACACACAATATGCAACAGGCTGCAAGAGTTAGTGATATGACAGCATTCTTTTATCTTGGGGAATTAATAGAATATGACAATACATCAAAAATATTTACAAATCCATCAAAAGAAGCCACACAAAACTACGTAACTGGTCGTTTTGGGTGAAAAATCAAATTAAACAAATAATAACCAATTAATATAAGAAAAAAATGGCAGCATTACATATAGATACAGAGCTTTATAAATTAAAGAATTCACTACAAGAAATGTGGGTAATAGTTGATAAGCAACTAACAAAATCACAAGTAGCTTTTTTAGATTATGATAAAGGAGTAGCAAGAGAAGTTATATCAAGAGAGAAGATGGTTAATGCACTTGAATTAAAGATAGATTCAGAATGCGAAAACTTTATTGCCAGAAATAATCCAGTTGCAATTGATCTTCGATTAGCTTTAGCTTATATCAAAATCAATAATAACCTTGAACGTATTGGAGACTTTGCTGAAGGAATAGCACTTTTTGTTTTAAATAATATGAGTGAGAAACTACCAAATGATTTTGCAAAAAAACTTAGGATTGAAGAAATGTTCAATGAAGTTCAGGATATGTTTACCTTAGCAAAAGAAGCTCTTCATGATGAAAACTCAGACAAGGCAGAAAAAATATTTGGAATAGATAATTTGGTTGATGAAATAAACCATGCAGCTATTAGGATTATTGCAGACGAAATTAAATTACATCCAGAAAAAATAGAAGAATATCTTTACCTTCATGCCGTAATTCGCAAGCTTGAAAGAATGGGAGATAGATGTAATAATATTGCTGAGGAAATAGTATTCTATTTAGATGCAAAGATTTTAAAACATAATACTGAAGAAAAATTGAAATTATAATAATTCAAGAAAAGAACCTCATAATCCCTGAAAGAGTATTGAGGTTCTTTTTTTATTAGGTTCTTTTTATAATCTTTCCAAAACTAATCTTCTCTATTTATTATTTCATACATTATTCCATCAACCAGTTCTATTTTTGGGATAATATAACTGCTAACCTGAATTGCTTCACTTACAATAAGAAATATATACAAAGCAGGCAAAATAACATCTGCTCTATATTTGCTTAGATTGTATGTTTCAATCCTCTGTTCGATATTCATAAACTGCAAATTGTCAAAAGTTTTCTTTAAACTAAAATAATCTATCTTATATTTGTCGTCTTCTAAAAAAAGGTCATCAATTGTGTTAATATTCCCTCCTGTTGCAATTATTGCACTAATAGAATGCGTTTGGCTCATTCCCTTTAACCACATTTTAAAAAGTGTTATTTCACTTAACTGAACTGTATCAGACAATAATCTAACGGTTCCTATTTTAAAAGATCTTGAACATATTTTTTCTCCATTAGAATATACAATTACTTTAGTATTCCCACCTCCAACATCAACATATAAATAACTTTTGCTCTTGTCAATAAGATGATTTTGACTGCTAACTTCATAAATAAGATCAGCTTCCGTTGCTTCATTAATTATTTCAATATTAATATCATATTGTTTTTTGATTCTTTTAATAATATCTTTACCATTTGAAGCTTCTCTAAAAGCACTTGTTGCGTAAGCTCTGTAATCATTTACATTATTTTCTTTGAAAGAAAAGGAGATTCCTTTGAATATTTCAATAAGATGAGACTCTTTTTCTTTGCCAATAAATCCATCATTAAACACATCTTCTCCTAAACGGATAGGGATTTTTGAATTAAGTATTTCTATAAAATTATGTATGTCTTTCTCATACTCTTTTTTCATAATTTTAAGTTTTATTGTATTGGAACCAATATCAATAGCTCCGAATGTTTCTCTTGCCATAGTTTTTAATTTTTAAGTATAGTACGCTATATTGCTGAAGCTAAAATTTGTTCATAAATTCTGTTTTCATCTTCTATTGCTTCTTCACAATAATTAATAACTTTCCAATTGCCTTTAAAATCCTCAGTTAAAGCAGATAAAGATTCGATCCAATCGCCAGCATTAAGATATAGAATATTTCCGTATTGTTTAATTTCTGCATGATGAATATGACCACAAATTACTCCATCACAATTATTTCTTTGAGCAACCTCGGCAATATGTTTTTCGAAATTACTAATATAATTAACAGATAATTTAGTTTTTGCTTTAATCTCCTTTGAGATTGAATAGTAAGGTAGCCCTTTTTGTGTTCTTCTTAGATTATAATATTTATTAATTCTTAGAAGAATTGAATATCCAATATCTCCAATTTTAGATAACCAACCAAAAGTTGTTGTTATATGGTCGAAGACATCACCATGCAAAACAAAGAAACGTTTCCCATTAGTTTCGTAAATATAATCTTGTCTAATAATTATATTGAGAAAATTTAAAGGAACAATTTTATCTAAAAAATCGTCGTGATTACCCCTTATATAAATAATCTTTGTCTTTTCTTGTATATCTAATAATGTTTTTAAGAAAATTGTGTGATTTTGTTTCCAATAGTTTGCTGATCTTTGAAGTGACCAACCATCAATAATGTCTCCTGCCAAAATTAATGTCTCACAACTGTTATTTTCTAAAAAATCTATTACTTCTTTTGTCTTTGACCATTTAGAGCCAATATGAGTATCTGAAATTACAATTGTTTTATAGCGTTTTTTTGTATTTTCCATTTTGTTTTTGATTTTGTTTTCATAAATTGTATGAAATGTATTCGTAGAAATCCTCATCGTTTTCACATAAGTTGCGATAATCTAAATCGTTGTTGGAAGAATATTCATAATAATACTCTTTGAAACCATGTTTTAGCTTATAGCCCATTTCAAAACACCATTGTGAATAGATAATTTTTAGATATCTGTTTTCTGAAATTCTGTTGTTGAAATAATCTAAAGCCTCCTCTAATGTTGAGGTTTTGTTAATTATTGTATCGAAAAAATCTGTAATGTTCATAACTAATAAATTTGTTTTCAGTTGCAAAGCTAAAGTTCTATTATTAATTAGAGGTAAAGATAATGTTATCTTATAGTTAATTTAATTTTTAGACCAAAACTAAAATTGGAATAAATACATTTGATTTAATTTTTTCTTTACCTTTGCAATCCTTAATTTTTATCAATATATGTTAAAGAGTAGATTTGTAACAATAAGCAGAGTGTTAGGGATGCTACTAATGTTGGAAGCAGGATTTTTGCTTATCAGTCTTTTTGTTGCATTATACTATAAGGGTGACGACATAAAACCTCTTTTTATTTGTTCTATTATTACATTTGCCTTTGGAGCAATTCTTAGATTCCCTCTTTTTAAACAACAGAAAATTAAAATAGATCGCAGGTTAGGATTTCTCATTGTGTCACTTATTTGGGTAATAATGTCTGCTTTTGGAGCCTTGCCTTATTATATAGGTGGATATACATCATATACTGATGCATATTTTGAAACAATGTCAGGCTTCACAACAACAGGAGCTTCTGTGATTTCCAATGTAGAAATTCTTCCCAAAGGAATTCTTTTTTGGAGAAGTTTGACAAATTGGATAGGAGGAATAGGTATAGTGGTTCTTGTTATTTCGTTTATTCCATTTATTGGAGTAGGAGGTATGGCTTTATTTTCTGCTGAAGTTGCCGGACCATCAAAGGATAAACTTAGTCCTCATATTAGAAAAACAGGGAAAATACTTATTTCAATATATTCTTCATTGACTATTTTGTGTATTATTTGTTTATGGATATCAGGAATGAATTTGTTTGATTCTGTATGCCACTCCTTTTCAACATTAGCATCAGGAGGGTTTTCAACAAAAAATGCATCTGGAGCAGCATTTTCTCCTGTAACCCAATATGTACTAATATTATTTATGTTCCCAGCTGGAACAAATTTCACATTAATATATTATGCAATTAAAGGACAATATAAGAAAATATGGATTAATGAAGAGTTTAAAGCATACATTCTAATAACAATAATAGCTACTTTTTTTATAACTTTCCTTATTTATGATCCACATCTTGGATTAGAATCTTCATTCCGTCATGCATTATTTCAAGTTTCAAGTTTATCAACTTCAACAGGTTTTGTGAATGATGATTATACAACATGGACACTACCAGCAATCTTTATCCTTTATTTGTTAATGTTTTCAGGAGCAATGAGTGGCTCAACATCAGGAGGTTTGAAAATAATAAGAGTTATTTTGTTATTTAAGAATGCAAAAAAAATTCTTCAGCAAAGCATTAGCCCCAAAGGTTATTTACCAGTAAAATTTGAGAAAAAAGTTGTTCCAACAACTGTAATGAATAATGTAATGACAATGTTTTTCTTGTATATAACAACTTATATTTTTGGGGTATTATTATTAGTAAGTTTTGGTGTTGGAATAATAGAATCGATGGGAGGTGCAGTGTCTTGCATGAGTAATATAGGACCAGGCTTAGGAATTTGTGGAGGATTTGGGAACTATTCAAGTTTTTCTGATTTTGCAAAATGGGTTCTTTCAAGTTTAATGTATCTTGGACGTTTAGAACTAATAACAGTTTTTTGTTTGTTTATGCCCGCTTTCTGGAGAAAATAAATCAGCCAATAATACTAAATATTAAAGAGTATTTCTTTTGAAAATTTCTACAATAAAGGGGGAGATAAACTATTTTGAGTAAATTTGTTGGGAAATTGAGTATAAATAATTTTTAATTGGGAATGTATAAACAAAGACTAATAACCCTTAGTAGAGTGTTGGGAATGCTTCTAATGCTAGAATCTGTGTTTATGCTTCTATGCCTTTTGGTTGCCTATATATATAACGAATCCAATATATTTTCCCTATTTTTAAGTGCATCAATAACTCTCTTTGTTGGAATATTATTAAGATTTCCACTTTACAAACGCCAGAAACTAAAAATAGATAGAAAGTTGGGATTTCTAATTGTTGCTTCAATTTGGATAGTAATGTCAATCTTTGGATCCCTTCCCTACTATTTAGGAAACTATATACCCAGTTTTTCAGACTCTTTTTTTGAATGTATTTCAGGCTTTACAACAACAAGTGCAACCATAATTCCCGACCTTAATAAACTCCCAAACAGTATTCTTTTTTGGCGGAGTTTAACCAATTGGATTGGAGGAATAGGTATTGTGGTGATTGTGTTGTCATTTATTCCATTTATTGGAGGAGGTGGAATGTCATTATTCACTGCCGAAGTTGCTGGCCCTTCCAAAAACAAACTCTCCCCACGAACTAAAGAAACTGCTTTAATAATCATAAAAATTTATCTTGGACTCACCATATTAACTACTATATCATTTTTTGCTGCAGGAATGAGTTGGTTTGATGCTATAAATCATGGACTTTCAACAATCAGTTCTGGAGGATTTTCAACCCAAAACGACTCTGTATCTCAATTTTCGCCATTAATACAATATGTAATTATTATCTTTATGATAATTTCAGGAATAAGCTTTCCTCTAATTTACTTTGCAATAAAAAGAAATTTTAAACGACTATGGCTTAACGAAGAATTTAAGGTATACATTTCTATAATATTAATTGCAACAATTGTTGTTGGACTAATAATTTATGATCCAGCCTCTAATTTAGAATCTAATTTTCGCCATTCTCTTTTCCAAGTTTCAAGTATTCTTTCCTCTGCAGGATTTATAAGCTATGATTATACTCTTTGGTCAGCTCCAGCAACCTTTCTACTTTTTCTTCTAATGTTTTCAGGAGCAATGGCAGGATCAACAACAGGAGGATTAAAATTAGTTAGAGTAATACTTTTATTTAAAAATGCAAGAAATATTCTCCAAAGAGCCACACACTCGCATGCTTATATCCCAATTAAATTTGAGAAAAAGACTATTGAGCAACAAGTTATAAATAATGTTCTAACCATATTCCTTCTCTACTTATTTACTTTTGTAATTGCTTCTGTTCTCTTAGTTGCATTGGGTTTAGGGTTTTTTGAGTCTATGGGAGGGGTTGTTTCATGTCTTAGTAATATGGGAGCTGGTTTTGGAGAGATTGGAGCTTACGGCAACTATGCTCAATTATCTCAACCAGCCAAATGGATTTTTGCCTCTCTAATGTATTTAGGACGTTTAGAACTAATAACAGTTTTTTGTTTGTTTATGCCCGCTTTCTGGAAAAATTAAAAATCGAAACCAATAAATACTCAATAACCAAGAAACTTATTTCTGCTCAACCCAAATAATTTTTGAAGTATCGTAACCCCTTTCCTTAGCCCTTCTAAGCAAAAACTCCATATCCTCATTCTTAAGTTTAGGCGTACGACTCAAAATCCACAAATATTTATCCGAATCGGAGCCAATTAGAGCATAAGAATAGTTCTCTTGGTCCAATTCTAAAATATTATAAGCCCCATAAAACCAAAGGAAGAATGCAACTTTCAACTTAGCAGGATTATTTTTGTCGGCAAACTTACCCTTACCCACAGCCTCCTTAAGCTTACCATCAAAGCCATTCTTATAACCACTATTAACAACCCTAATAGTCCCATCATCCTTAAGACTATACATGGCAGTAGTTCCAACCATACCTCTTTCAAACGAATGATCAAACCTGCCAATCTCATACCATTTCCCCAAATACCTGTTAATATCAAATTCCTTAACGGTAGTAAGGTCTAAGTTCGATTGTTTTTGAGCACAAGACACAAAGCCCAAAGTCAAAAACAACAAAGCAAAAACATTTCTTTTCATAACATTTGAATTTCAAATTAAACAAAGCAAAGGTAAAGAAAAAAACAAATCCCATAGAACTTGATTCTAATTTTGTAGGTATTCCAGAACAAGAAAACTTATCTACAAATATACACTATGAATCCCGCACGAGGGAGAGATTTTTCATAAATCCTTTTTTAAGTAAATCATATCAATAAGTTGTATGTCGCCATCGAACATAGGGTTGTCGTAATTGTCTGTAAAAAAATTCTTTACCCGATGTGACTTTTCAAATCCACACCCTTTATAAAACGACAAGATTGCCGGGGTTTCACCTGTCCCAACAAGCATTGTTTTGTAGTCGTTTTTGTAGAAATCATAAATGAAATTTATTAATGTTCTCCCGTAACCTTTGCCTTGAAATTTCTCGTATGTTGCTATGTTTTTCAACTCGCAGGTTTCACTATTTATATGCACAACAACGCAAACACTTTTCAAATCATCGTCGTATAAAGCAAACAAATCTCCTCTCGGTAAATACTTGTCAATCATATTTTCCTGCTCATCTGCCAACAACAATAAGTCAAGGAACTGTTTCTTATTTTCGATAATTTTTTCTATTTTCATCATATCTCTGTTGTTTCCTAATCTATTACGTTTCAGTAGTGCGGAATTTCTTGCTTAGACAAGCGACAAAGTCGATAATTCAATCCAATACCTATTCTTGATTAATCTTTTATAACATCAACCTAATATTATTCCTTTCCATTCGGAATAATCAATTGCTGAACTATATTTATATTCTT
Organism: Bacteroidales bacterium; assembly: GCA_028709955.1. GTDB lineage: Bacteria > Bacteroidota > Bacteroidia > Bacteroidales > P3 > UBA10566. The sequence continues at coordinate 13,807 of JAQUTD010000047.1, forward strand.
CTGGCAAATGTACAAATCCCGCACGACAGGTAAGATTAGATAAAA
>JAQUTD010000048.1 GCA_028709955.1 Bacteroidales bacterium
TCAGCCTCTTTTTTTCTTCTTTGTAATCAATATTACATAGCTTAGCCTAAGTCTGTTGTATTTTTGCATTAGAAAATAAATATAAAAACAAACAAAAATATGAAAAGAACAGTAATTAAAATTGATGAAGACTTATGTAATGGTTGTGGACTATGCGTTACAGGATGCCACGAGGGAGCATTACAATTAATAGATGGCAAAGCAGTAATGATTAGTGATATGTTTTGTGATGGTTTAGGGGCTTGCATTGGGGAGTGTCCTGTTGGAGCAATTGAATTGGAAGAGAGAGAAGCCGAGCCTTACGATGAAATTAAAGTTATGGAAAGAATGGTTTCGAAAGGAGAGCATGTAATTCTTGCTCATTTAAAACATATGAAAGACCATAACGAAACAGAATATCTTCGTCAAGGAATTGAATTCTTAAAACAAAATAATATTGAAATAGACCTTTCTTCATTAGAGACTAAAAATGAAGGCAAAAAAGAGGAATGTAAAGGAGGATGTCCTGGTTCAATGGCTCAAAATTTTTCAAAACCTCAAACCTCAAATGAAGATATGATTGGAAATTCAAATCAAAAATCGGAGCTTACACATTGGCCAATACAACTTCATCTTCAGAACCCAATGGCATCTTATTTCCAAAATGCAAACGTTTTGTTAGCTGCCGATTGTACAGCCTTCTCAATAGGAGCTTTTCATTCCAGATTACTTAAAAATAAAGTATTATCTATTGCATGCCCAAAATTAGATTCAAATAAGGAAGTATATGTTGAAAAGATAACTTCAATGATTGATAGTTCAAAAATAGACACCCTAACAGTTGTTGTTATGGAAGTTCCATGTTGTGGAGGATTAGTTCAAATTGCAAAACTTGCAAGACAAAATGCTCAAAGGAATATTCCAATTAAGATTATTACAATAGGTATTAAGGGAGATATTCTTGAAGAAAATTGGGTGTAAATCAAAAATAAAATATAAAATAAAGGTTTGCGTTTATACTATATATAAATTCTAAAAAAACGAATTATGAACTTAGTAGTTTTATATGTCTTAGTTGGCATAATAGTCATAGTGTCCGCAACCGTGGTTATATTTTCATTAAAGTCTAATAGACCTGTTGTGAGAGCAATAAAATGGATAAATATTGTAATTTTATCTATAATAATGATATTTGCAATCACAAATAGTTTTGAAAAAAGCCTTCAAATTGAAAGTATATTTTTATATTATGTTTTCAATGTTTTTATTGTACTATTCCTTGCATTTACAACGATAAATTTACTTTATTTGTTGATGTTAGTAATACACAAGATTCAACCAAAATATATGTTTTAAGAAAAACAGCGGATAAAAAAAAAGCACTTATAATTTATAAGTGCTCTTTTTTTATTGTGCGGATGAAGGGACTCGAACCCCCACGTCTCACGACACTAGATCCTAAGTCTAGCGCGGCTACCAATTACGCCACATCCGCATAAATTGAGGTTGCAAAGGTAGATATTTTTTTGTAAACACCAAATTTTATTTGATTTTTTATTTTACCTACCTAAGCAAAATCTTTTTATTCTATACCTTATTACTTAAGATTAAGTTTCTTAGAAATTAATGGAGTTACATCTTCACTTTCATCAGCATACCAAAGAATTCCTGTGCTTTCAAGAATATAGGTGTACTTTCCTTCTTTTGCTATTTCTGCAACTACAGTTTTAATTTTTTCTGTTATAGCCAACATCAACTCTCCTTGCTTTTTTTGAATGTCTGCTTCAGCACTTTGTTGAAATTCTTGAAAACGTTGGTTTACTGATTGAATTTCTTTTTGCTTGCTTTCTTTCAATAATGGTGAAAGTTGAGCTTCTTTTTCTTGGTATTCTGTAACTAAACGTTGGTATTCCTTTTGCATAGACTCTGCTTCGGATTGAAGCTCTTCCATATATTTTTTCATAACAGTTTGTGCAGAATCACCCTCAGGCATTTTCTTGATAAGTTCTGTTGATGAAAAATGACCTATCTTAATAGATTTTTGTGCAAATAGATTTCCTGTTAGTGACATTGCTATAACAAGAATTAATAGTTGAATTGTTCTTTTCATTCTTTTAAATATATATTTTTATTATTTTTTCAAACAAGTGTGCAAAAATACACAATTTATTTATATTATCGAGTTTTCTTTGAGCTATTAATTTTATATCCAAGTTCCGCCAATATCAAATCACTAACATCTGTTTTAGCATCAACATAAAGTATTGTTGCTCCACTTGCTTTGTCGAAAATGACTGAATAACTTTTTTCTTGTGCTATCTTTTCAATTGCATTGTATATCTTGTCTTGTATTGGTTTTACAAGTTCTGAACGTTTTTTGGATAATTCCCCATTATTTCCAAAACGTTGTTTTTGCAAATCTTTTGCCTCCTTTTCTGCCGAAATGATTTCGTTTTCTTTCTTAGTTTTGAGGTCTTCAGGCAACAAAACGCTTTCTGCTTGAAATGCTTTATAGAGCTTATCTACAACTAAGAATTTTGATTCAACTTCTTTTTGCCATTGAACAGAAATATCATCTAATTCTTTTTGTGCTTGTTTGTATTCTGGCATATTACTTAATATGTATTCAGAATCTACTGTTGCAAACTTTTGTGCAAAAATTACTGTTGTTGATAACAAACAGAATAATAATACAAATAACTTTTTCATATTTTGTCTCTTTTTAAATTATTAAACTATTTACTTGTAGCAAATATTGTGCCTAATCGATAGATTGTCCAATTGAGAAATGGAATTGAGGTCCTCCTGAAGTTGCATTTCCTGGAACTTGATCAAATCCATATCCCCAATCAATTCCAATTAAACCAAACATAGGCATAAATAATCTTAATCCAATTCCGGCTGAACGATACATTTTGAAAGGAGCAAAGCCTTCGAAATTTGACCAAGAATTTCCTGCCTCAAAGAATGTTAAAGCATAAATTGTTGCCATTGGATTAAGTGAAATTGGATAACGAATATCTAAAGTAAATTTATCAAACACATTTGCACCATTGGTAGGAGAAAGAGATCCGGTTGTGTAGCCTCTTAATGCAATAACTTCACGACCATCTAAAGCCCAACCTTGTAGTCCATCACCTCCAACATAGAAACGCTCAAATGGAGAATAACCAACCTTCTTGTTGTATTGGCCTAAGAATCCAAATCTCGCTCTTGTGCTCATAACCAAATTATCAAATATATTAAAGTACCAAGATGATTTTACATTAATCTTATAGTATTCCAACCATTTATATTTATCCTCTGTGCTCATGGTTGTATAGTCTTTTCCATTAAACAAAGAGTATGGGAAGGTTAGTTGAGTGCTAACAGAAAGGTCAGAACCTGTTCTGGGGAAAATTGGTGAGTCGGAAGAACTTCTTGCAATTGTGAAGTTGTAGTTTAAATTATTTGACCTACCATTGTTAAAATCTGTTATCGCTTTATAATTTTTTACATTATATTGTTGGAAAGATATTCCTTGAACAAAAGTGAAATAGTCGTCTGGCCACTGAAGTCTTTTTCCTAAAGAAACCGATGCTCCAAAAATACTTAACCAATAGGCAGGGCTTCCTGAATTATTATAATATCCATCATCTTGATAGGAATAATAGACTGAAGTGCTTAAAGCATTTGGTTTCTTCCCTCCAAGCCATGGTTCGGTGAATGAAGCACTAAGTGAATAGTAGTAAGTTCCATTTGTTTGTGCTCTAAGTGATAGTTGTTGTCCATCTCCACCAGGCAATGGTCGCCAAGCATCTTTTTTGAAAAGGTTTTTGGCTGAGAAGTTTGTGAATGTAACCCCAACAGTTCCAATAACCATTCCTGCTCCCCATCCTCCTGAAATTTCAAATTTGTCGGACGAAACTTCTTTTAGCTTATATTCAATGTTCACTAATCCATTTTCTTGGTCAGGAAGAATTTCTGGTTGCAAATTTTCTTGGTCAAAATATTGAAGTTGCTGAAGCTCTCTTAAAGAACGATATACATCATCTCGAGAATAGAGTTGTCCTGGCAATGTTTTCAATTCTCTCATAATAACATGATCATTTGTTCTGGTATTGCCTGAAATTGTAACCTTTCCAATTCTAGCTTGCTTACCCTCAAAAATCCTCATTTCAATATCAATTGAATCGTTTTCAATATTCACCTCATAAGGCATAACTTGAAAAAATAAATATCCATCATCTTGATACAAAGCAGAGATATCGGCTCCAGTTGGGTCATAGTTAATATTTTTGTCTAAAAGAGCTCTATTATATGGGTCACCTTTCTCAATTCTTAACCTACGACTTAAATCCTCCGAGGTGTATTTTGTGTTTCCAACCCAAGTAATATTTCTAAAGAAAAACTTTTGTCCTTCTTCAACATTAAGTTCAACCATAAGTTGTTGTTTGCCTTTTTTGTCTTTTGTTAAATAAACACTATCCGAAGTTATCTTAGCATTTCTAAACCCTTCATCATTATATTTCTTTAAAATGGCTTCCTTATCCTTAAGGAAATCTTTATCACTAAAACGAGAACTCTTCCACACTCTCCACCATTTGTAGCGTTTAGTGTCTGCCATTTGGGCTCGGAGTTTGTTGTCTGATATCTTAGAATTACCATTAAAAACAATATCTTTTATTTTAATCTTTTCCCCTTTTTTTATCTTAAAAAGTAAACTAACATCATTTCGAGTTGTTGAAGTGTCTTTGGATTGTTGAATTTCAATTTCGGTGTTGTAATAACCTTTGTCGAAGAAATGATCCTTAATGATATTGGAACAATTCATTTTAAAGTTTTCAGTTACAATATCTCCCGACATAATTCTAATTTCTTCCTTAACCTTTTCGGCCTCTGACCTTGAAATCCCTTCAAAACGGAAATTTGAAAGACGAGGCTTAGTTTGAAGTTGATATATAATATTGATAGTTCTTCCTTCAATTTTGTCCACTAAAATCTGAACATCATCAAAAATCCCTTGCTTCCATAACTTATCAATTGTTGTTGTAATTTTCTCGCTTGGAATAAAAATCTTATCCCCAACTGAAAGTCCTGAAATAAGAATAATGGAAGGATGATCCAAATGGTCTGCACCACTAACAACAATATTACCAATCTCATATTCCTTTGGAGAGAAATAATTTAATTCTATTTTATTGTTTTTGATTGAGTCTTTTTGAGCAAAAGCAAAGGACGAAATGCTTAAGGTAAAGAGAAAAATTAGGACTGTTCTAAATATATTCATTAGTCTATCTTTATAATATAATGCTACTTTAACGCAAATAATTGCAAATAATTTTGTTTGGATGGAATTTACTTATTTAATTGTTCACTTATCTTGCCAAAACGTCTTTCTCTAGATTGAAAATCAAGTATCGCCTCATAATAGTTTTCACGTTTAAAATCAGGCCAAAACACATCAGTGAAATAGAGTTCGGAGTAGGAAAGCTGCCACATAAGGAAATTGCTAATTCTATATTCACCAGAGGTACGAATAAGAAGGTCGGGGTCAGGATAATTTTTAGTGCAAAGATGATTAGAAATTAAATCTTGATTAATGTCATCAATATCCAACTCACCATTCTTAACCTCCAAAGCAATTGTTTTTATTGCTTGCTCAATTTCCCATCTTGAGCTATAACTAAGAGCAATAATCATGGTAAGAGCTCTATTGTTTTTAGTTTTTTCGGTAATCCTTTCAATAGCCTCCTTAGTTTCTTTATTTATTTTTTGAATATCACCAATGACCTCAAACCTCACATTATTTTTCATTAATGTGGGAGTTTCGTTTTCAATAGCTTGAATCATCAAATGCATTAGACCTTCAATTTCATCAACAGGACGATTCCAATTTTCGGTGGAAAAGGCATAGAAGGTAATAAATTTAATGCCCAATTCAACAGAAGCCTCAGTAACTTCACGAACACTTTCAACCCCATTTTGATGCCCAAACAACCTATCCTTTCCCTGACACTTAGCCCATCTACCATTACCATCCATAATTATGGCAACGTGCTTTGGGAGGCGTTGAGGATTGATTTTATCTTTCAAACTCATAATTAAATAACATAGATTTTAACGTACAAAGATACATAAAAAATCCTTACTTTATTTATAAGACAAATAAAAAGCCAAAACTACTGCATTTATATATAAACAAGTGCACAAATAATCTGTCAATTTTAGATAAATTGTGCAGACAAAGAAATTTGTGCTATTTGACTAAAAATAAACAAAGGTTATTTTAAAATATATGGGACATAATTAAAAATAAAAGCCGACTTTTTTAAAGATTTCTTAGTTAAGATAAGTTATTGTAACTTATTCAAATATTAGCATTCCGTTGGCTTTGTCGAAAGTGAATTTTCCGAAGTTTGCTATTCCGTTTTTATTGACTATCATTTTTTCGGTCATTCCTTTCTTAACTAAAACTTCATATTTGTCTGCATCGTGCTTGCCTATGTATGCGGTTTTAAAAACAAGTACTGACTCGTCTAAGATATTTCCTTCTTTGTCAAAGGCTTTATCTTTGTCTCTAAAGTCGTCTTTGGTTATTCTACCACTTAACAAGAAGTTCATTGCTACATCCCAATCTAAAACTGCTGCATCTTTGTATCTTTCATCATATACCGCAGGAACGTTTGCTCCATTTAATATGATGTAGAGCATAGCTTTGTTGCCATTTATCATTGTTAGTTTGATGTTGTTGTCGGAATATATTATTGGTACGTTTGTTATTGGAAGTGGCTTTGCACCTTTAACCATATCTACAATAGGTTTGTTGAGTGCGGCATCCTCCAAGCTGTCTAACATATCGTATGGAACGTAATCTGTTCTTACAACTCTAAATTCTGAACGACGATTTAGTTGATGGGCTGCTTCTTTTTCTCCAACGGTTTTTAGGTTGTTTATATAGCTTTCGGTTAAGGTTACTCCTTTTGGGAATATATATTTTTTGCCGTTGTATTCCGATTCAGAATCTCTTACAAGTGTTCTTGGTATTCTATCTCCAAATCCTTTTGGGATTAACCTTTCTCTATCTATTCCTCTTGAGAACAGGAAATCAACCACGGCTTCTGCTCTTCGTTGTGAAAGGGTATCATTTGTTACTTGAGGAAATGGTCTTATATCGGTGTGTGAACGAAGTTCTATTACGTAAGATGGGTTATTTACTAACACTACCAATAGGTCGGAGAGTGAGTCGAGGTATTGGTCTTTTAAATCCCATTTTGCTAAGTCATAACGTATTTCAGGAAGTACTACTGGTTCTTTTGCAATTGGTTTTAGTCGGAAATCACGAACTAAGTCCTTACTTGTTGTTAATCCTACTGTTGATTCTTTTGCTTCCTCATTCATATAATCTACTTGTGAAACATAAATGGTGTAGTTTATATTATATTTAACTTGTTTGTTTGTAAATTCGTAGGCTCCTTTTCTATCTGTTCGAGTTTCAACTGATGATTTGTCGGAACCAACTAATTTTACTTTTGCTCCTTCAATAAATTGCATTGATTTATCATCTCTAACTTCTCCTTTTATTGTGAAAAGAAGTGGTGAACGATAGAATGAATAGATATCATCCCCTCCTACTCCACCAACTCTATTGGAAGATATGTAGCCAGATTCTTCAGCCGCTGGAGATTCGTCTTCATTAGGGTTGAATATAATTCCTATTTCGTCAAATTGTGTATTTAATGGGAATCTAAGATTTATTGGGTCTGTCCAATCATCATTTTGTAGTTCTGTGTAGAAAAGGTCGTAGCCCCCAAGTCCTGCTAATCCATCTGATGAATAGTACATTCTTGTGTCTGTTTTAAGGGTTGGAAATTGTTCTTTGCCTTCGGTGTTGATTTGTTTTCCTAAGTTTTTTATGTTGGAAAAAGGCTCATTTATATTTTCTCTCGTTGCTTTCCAAATATCATAATCTCCCTGACCTCCTGGACGATTGGAAGAAAAATAGATTGTTAATTCGTTTGATGAAACTGCAGGGTGCAGATAGTTGTAGGAAGTGTCTCCTAAATCAAGCTTTACGAATGTAGATTCTGGTTCTTGAAGATTTGAATTTTTATTGGTTGCAACGGCTCCTTTTGAATCAGTTTTTTTGTTGGTGGTTCTTCCTTTTCCTTTTGCAGGTTTGATAGGACGACTATAAATTGCACAATTTAGCCCTTTGTTTTTAATAATATTACAACGTGAAAAATAGTAGTTTTTTTGTTTTCCATTACTAATTACCACCAATTCTCCTTCGTTGGCGTTATCGGAATTGACATCAATTTCTGAAAACATAACTGCCTCTGCCAATTCTCCCGATTTAAGTTTTTGTGTTGTGTATATGTTTGAAAGATATTCTCCTGTCCAAACGTCAATTGAAGCAACCTCTCCTGAAGAGCGTGAGGATGTAAACATTAATTCTTCGTTATTCTCTGGCTTAATGAATTTAGGAAACCATTCGTTCCATTCGGTGTTTACGTTTCTTTCATTTTTTATTTGGTGTTTGGTTGGATTTTGCATCCAATTTTTAGCAAGTGAAATAGAAGAAAGTCTTCTTTGAGCCAATTCATCATTTGGAACTAATTTTAAGTATTCTTTATAATTTGCTTCGGCATCGTCCCATTCTCCTCTGAAACGTTGGAAATCTGCCATATGAAGGAATATTTTTGGTTGAGCTGTATAGTATTTAGCCTTCACAAGTCGTTGATAGGTTTTAATTGCCTGTTCCTTATCATCCATATATCTATAACATTCGGCTTGTTGGAACAAAATTCTATCTCTTTCCTGACGATTTAGATTTACATCAGCATAAGCGTCTTTATAGAAGTCTACGGCAATGGTGTATTGTTGGGCATTAAAAGCTTCATCGGCTTTTTCTGTTAAACTTTGTTTTTGAGCAAATACCCCTATGCCTGAAAGGCTAATTAATAAAAAAACAAAAAAATTCTTGAGTCTCATATCTTTAATTTCTTTTTTAGTAGTAATAATCTACAAAAGTACAATATTTTTTAAATATTCGTAATTACTAATTACGATTTAATTGATTTAAGGTTTCCAAATTGGCAGGTAAATATAAAAAGTGCTGCCTTGATTTTCCTTAGAAACAAAGTCTATTCTCCCTCCCAATAGTTCAATTATGCTTTTTACAATTGAAAGTCCTATCCCACTTCCATCAATTTTTGTTGTAAATTGGGAAGAAAAAATCTTAGATTGGTTCTCCTTAGATATTCCATAACCATTATCCATAATAGAAATCTTACATTCATTATTTTCTTCTTTAATTTCAATTGCAATAACCCCATCATTTTTTCCATACAAAGCTTGAACGGCATTCTTTATCAAATTATTGAAGATTCTAATGTATTGTTGTTTTTCACCTAAAACTAAAATATTATTCTCCGCAGAGTTTATCAATTTAATTTCTATGCATTCCTGGTTTTCATAAACTTCCAAAACTGTTTTAATGCATTCCGAAATATCGGTTATTTGGTTTAGGTCTATTTTTTCCTTTGCAAAATATGAAAACTCGGAAGCTATTTGGGCTAAGGTATTTATTTGCTCAATTAGGGCTGGAGATAATTCTTGAAATCGGTGGTGAAATTTTACTATGTCGTCGTTTTGAAGTCTTTGAAGTTGTTGAATTGAAAGTTTCATTGGAGTAAGTGGGTTTTTTATGTCGTGCGCTACCTGCTTTGCCATCTCTCTCCAAGCTCCTTCTCTTTCTTCTTTTTTCAATAGCTGTGTACTTTCTTCCAATTTATCAACCATTGAATTGTAGGAATGAACTAATTTCCCTAACTCATCTTCTCGTGACCACTCAATTTTATTATTCTTTTGATCAATTTTAAGTCCTTTTAGTCTTTGTTCCAATTGACGTAGGGGTTGTGTGATAAAGTTTGAAAAAAGGATTGATAAAATTAATGCTAATGTTATCCAAAGAATGTATACATTTATGTAAGCTGAAACAAATTCAAGAATCTTCTCTTCAATTTTCTTTTGTTGGATTATGTATGGGATATGTAAATATCCTATTGTTCCTTCTTCACTTTCAACTGGCATATAAGTTGCTCTATAGGCTCTATTGCCTATTCTTTCTTCTTTATGTATTAGGGAAGTTGTGGTTGATTTGAGCTCTTCAAATGCATTTGGGTTGATATAACTACTTATTATTCCCTGTGAAAAAATAGCTGGACGAGAGGTGTTAAGTAAAAACCCATTTGTATCAAAAATATTGATATCAGTTAGGAATGTATTTGAAAGCTCAATTAGTTTGTAGTATATATCTTCGTCTTTTGGCTTGTTATCCTCAAAAAAGTCCTCCAATGAATAACATATAGATTGCGTCTTTTCAACTAAAATATCCTTGTTTGTATTATCAGTTAGTTTATTAAAATATTTTATAGACATACTTCCAAACACAACAAAAGATGTTGCAAAAATAATAATTAAAGTTATCTGCAAACTATTACTTAATGTTAACTGCTTAAATGAAAGAAATCTTCTTGGATTTATAAATATTTGAATTAATACCAAGAATATTGATGAAAGCAAAAACAAGTAAGATGGTAAAGATAATTTGTCTGATAGACTCTGCTCCTTTAAACTCGCTATCCAAATTGTATTATTATTTTCATTTTTTATAACGTAATGATAGTATCCATTGACTTTCTGCCATATTTTTGTTTGTTGTTTAAATACTGAAGGATAATTATAATTGCCAACTTGAAGAACTAATTTATCATTTTGATATATTCCATAATAGTTTAAATCAACCTTTTGGGTGTCTTTTTTAGCTTGCTCATTAATTAATAAATCAGGATATCCCATTTCCTTTGATGGCTTTTTCCTAACACAATCAATAAAAATAAGCTTTGTCCTCTTTCCTTGTTTTATTTCAAAATAAGCCAAATAAGCTTTTCCCAATAGTCCTTTGTTCTCTTTAAAGATTGAATGGCTATTTTTAAGTGGGCTCGAGTTTGCAATACGGGAATCAATATATTTCTTACTATTAATCAAATTCTTATTTGGATGAATATATAAAAACTCATCGGCATAACAAATTAGAATTTCTGAACTATAGGTTTTGTTTAACTCTTTTAAATATGTGTTTGAGATATATTGTTCAATTTTTTGGTAGGATTCATTTTTAAGCCTTGTTTGAATTTTAGTATTGTTTAAGAAAGATTTTTCAATTTGCAATAAAATTTTCTCTGCATTCTTATCTTCATCCTTAGAAATATTAATAATAGCATGTTCAATATATATTTTTTCTTTTTGACGATTGTTGTTATGGATAATGAGTCCATTTATTATTGAAAATAAAACCAAAAGCAGAATTATATAAAGAACTGATGATAATTTATTCTTTATTATTAATTCATTTTTGATACCAATAAATAAAATAAATAGAGAAATAGAAATTACTATTAAGGAGGACAAGGAAAATATATTGATAAAAATCATTGACGACATAAGGGCAGTAATAAATAGGATTATGTAATCAAATTTATTTTGGTTAGTGTTTTCATTCATTTCTAACAACACACCTTTTAAAAACAAATATATTGAATAGGAAGCTAATAGCATTTGAAGAATTAGAAAAATTGTTGTAATGTCAAACTTTATTATTTCGGCTAAGGATATAATGTTTTGTGTGCTTTGTAGAAGAAATTCGATTAGATAGGAATAGAACCATAAAAAAGGAATTAATAGAAAAACTTGTATATATTTAAATTTTCTACCGAAATGGTTGAAATTAATGTTTGAAATTAATAAAAGAAGAAGAATTTGAATTATGAATAAATCAGCCTCACTACTAATAAAAATGGTTTTGTTCGCAATATTGGAAAAGAAATCAGAATTATAGAAATAAGAAGATATATTGGAGTAATATAATAATGTATAGAATATGATATAGAAAAGAAAAATCAGTAAAAACTTGATGTAAAAATTTAATTTTTTCTTATTTATTATTTTGAGTAAAATAACTCTTGAGAAAAAGAATATAATTAAAAAATAAAGTATAGATATAATATAACTAATAAACGAATTGGGCTCCTTATTGTAGTTTGAAAAGTCTAGATACGCAAATGTATTGTTTTTCAATTTTAATGGGTAATCAGTTTTCTTGTAGGATATTTTTATTTCTTCTTTACCTTTTAGGTTAAAGTTGGTATTGAAAGTATTACTTAAGTAATTATTTTCTAATGTATATTCTTTCTTTATTAATGATATATAAAGTATTATTGAGTCATTTTTCTTTTCATTCTTTAGCAAATAAAAGCCATTTGACAATTTAACAATATCATTTTCAAGATTTTTAGAATATGTGATAGGTATTGGAATATCATTATTAGACCATGAAATAAGTTTTTTCTTATGGTATACAAAAACATCTCCAGAAGCAATAATATTCTTGTATTCATTATTAATAGAATTTTGAATCTCATTAGCCAATTGGGTATGAGAGTTGTTTTTTGATTCCAATAATAGCAATATTAAAAAGAAGATAGACAATATAGCTATCCTAATAATTTCTTTTCTACTAATTATTTTTGAATTAAAACTCTTTATCCTCATTCTAAGATAATAATTTCAGCAAAGATAATAAAATATAGTTAATATGGTTTCTTATTTAAAGTATAATGGGGAAAAACGAAATAAATTTTTAATAAATTATATTGCAAAAAAATTATAAAACCTCTTTGATAATATGTTTTTATTGAAAAAGAATAGTCTTTAAACATTGATAGAATAATATTTAATAGAAATCCGAAAAAAAGAGCAACCAATATTAATTTATTTCATATCAATATTTTATTGTGTTTTTTCGAAAAACAAACTCATTTTTTCTAATAAAAAAAGAGAAATTTTATCAACTATTTTTGGTAATGAATAAAATCTTAGTATCTTTGCACACCCAATTAAGAGGTAAAAAATAAAAAATACAAGAAATGTACGCTATAGTAGAAATCGCAGGACAGCAATTCAAGGTTCAGAAAGATCAAAAACTATTTGTTCATCGTCTTCAAGCAGAAGAAGGAGCAGAATTAAGTTTTGACACCGTGATGCTAAAAGATGCAGATGGTGAAATAACCATTGGTGCACCTAAAATTGACGGAGCATCAGTAAAGGCAACTCTTATAAAACACCTAAAAGCTGACAAAGTTTTGGTTTTTAAGAAGAAAAGAAGAAAGGGTTACCAAAAAATGAATGGTCATCGTCAATATTTATCACAAATTCAAGTAACTGAAATTTTGTAATAAGATTTTATTAGTACATTAACAAGTAAATAAGTATATATTATGGCTCACAAGAAAGGTGTCGGTAGTTCAAATAACGGACGTGAATCGCAAAGTAAGAGATTAGGTGTTAAAATATTTGGCGGTCAAGCTTGTATCGCTGGCAACATTATAGTACGTCAAAGAGGAACTGTTCATAACCCAGGCAACAATGTAGGAATAGGAAAAGATCATACATTATTTGCATTAGTTGATGGTGTTGTTGAATTTAAAAAACGTAGAAACGATAAATCATACGTATCAGTTAATCCATTAGCATAACAATAATTTTTAAATGATAATTGACTTATTGCATAATAACAATAAGTCATCAAAAGCGAGCTAAATTTAGTAAGCGAATAGATCTTTGACATAAAGGACATACAAGAGAGAAACGAGAGAAAGAGAATAAGAGCGTACGGGGGATGCCTGTGGCTCTCAGAGGCGAAGAAGGACGTGACAAGCTGCGAAAAGCTACGGGGATTG
>JAQUTD010000049.1 GCA_028709955.1 Bacteroidales bacterium
ATTAGAAAACAAAAAGGGGGAGTATCAATCAAAAAAAGATTGATACTCCCCCTTTAAATTGGGTTGTTTGGAATATATTAGATTATGGGAATTATAGTTTTAATGGGATATGTAAATAAGTAATTGGTTGGAATATGTAAATTTGCTCTCTTTGGTGTTAGGAATATATTTTATCAATAAATTTATTTCATCAATCGTTTAATTATTATTTTTATAGGGCTTTTTCTTTTATCTTTGCATTAAAATATAATATTTGATATGAGATTTAATTTTTCTAAGTTATTGGTTTTTGTTGGGTTTGTTGTTGTTTTGGGCTTTGGGCTTTCGGGTTGCAAAAGTAGAAAGGATATCACTAAGGCTGAGGATAGGGTTTTGACTGAGGTTGTGCCTCAGAAGAGGGTGCTTACGGAAGAGGAGTTGTTGGTTAGTTTTGTTCATGGCATTTCTCCTGTTTTCTCTTCTTATGGGGCTAAGCTTGATGTTGAGTATGGTGGAATGTCTTATAGTGGGACTTTAAGGCTGATTAGGGATAGTGTGATTTGGATTAGTGTGGGTAAGTTTGGCTTTGAGGGTGCAAGGCTTATGTTGAAAAGGGATAATGTTTTGTTTTTGAATAAGATTAATAGGGAATATTTTGTGGGGGGTTATGATTTTCTTTATGGTTTGATGGGCTTTAGGGTGAATTTTGATATGGTGCAGGCTTTGCTTTTGGGAGAGGATTTCTCTGATTTCGACACAACTGGTTTTAGGATTGAACCTAAGGGTGATGTGGTGAATATTATTTTTAATTCAAGAGTGAATTTGAAAGACAGTAATAGGTTTGCAAAATTGAATCAGCAATTGTTTTTTAATAAGAAATTGAAATGGATTGAAAGAAATTATGTTGAAGTTGTCGGTTCAAAAAACAAATTGGATGTTTATTATAGTTCTTATTTGCCTTTGGGTGGTTATAATTTTCCTAAGAATATGAATATTGTGGCTTTTAGTGGCAAAACGCTGAAGGCTACAATAAGGTTTGAGAAGCAAAAGTTGAATGAGAAGTTTGATTTCCCTTTTTCTATTCCTAAGGGCTATGATTTAATCAAGTGATTTGATTTCTGGCTTAAGATTTTCAGTTGTGTAGGTTTGGAATTGGTTATTTTCCCAATAGATAAGGTGGGCTTTTAGGGGTGGATGCTTTCTAAGGAATTCTTTTGTTTTTTCAAGTCCCATAACCATAAAGGCTGTTGCTAATCCATCGGCAAGGGTTGCATTTTGTGCAACAACCGACGCTGAAAGCAGACTATGGTCTACACTTTTACCATTAAAGGGGCTTATGGTGTGTGATTTTCTTGTTCCACTTTCATCAATATAGTATTTTCTATAATTGCCTGAGGTTACAATAGAATTGTTTTTTAGTTCTAAATAGGTGTTGTATTTTCTTTCTGAATCTATGCTGTCTGAGGGTTGCTCTATGGCACATCGCCAAAGGTTACCGTTTTCTTTTTTCCCATTTGCTCTCACCTCTCCTCCTACGTCAACAATAAAGCTTTCTATGTTTTGGGATAGTAAATACTCACTTATCTTGTCAGTTGTGTAGCCTTGTGCTATGGCGTTAAAATCTATTTTGGTTTGGGGGTATTTCTTTATTAGCTTTTGATTTTCTATTCTCAGGTTTTTAAATCCAACGTATTTCAGAAGTGAGTCTATCTGGGTTTGGGTTATTGGTTCTCTGTTTTTGGCTGCAAATCCATATTTTTCAACCAAGGCTCCAATTGTACAATCTAAATTGCCTAAGGTCAGGGCAGAGATTTCTTGACTTTTATTGAAACATTCTATAAATATGGTGTCGAGAGTTGGGTTTTTGTTATCGTTTATTTGGTTTATTATGCTTTCTTTATGCCAAAGGGATACGCTTTTATCTATTTGGCTAAAGATATTGGTAATGTCTTGTTTTATGGTTTTGTTTTGGGTTTGAGTTGCGTAGTAAACTATATGATAGTAGCTTCCTTGCACCATTCCATCAAGTGTGTACTCTGCTGGTTTTTCTTTTTGACAAGAGATAAAAAAAGGAATAATTAATAGACTAACGATTAAGGGCTTTAAGTATAAGTTCATAGTGCTCTTTTATTACTGGTGACCATAATTCTTTTTGGCTTATTATGCTTTGCATTGCTCTGTAGGCTCCTTGGTAGTCTTTTTTTACGTAAAGTACCCAGGCGTAGGTGTCGGCATAGGTTTGGTTGTTGGGGTGCTGATCGAATACTGTTTTAGCCATTTTTTCTGCCTTATCGAGGTCTTTTTGTTGTAGAGATAGATAGTAGGCGTAGTTGTTTAGGACTATGTAGTTGTTGGGATTGATTTCTAATGCTTTGTCGAAGTACTCAAAAGCCTTTTCAGTTTGGTTTAGTCTGTATGATGCCTCTGCTAAATTGGAATAGAAATCTTCTAAAAGGGCTTTATTTTCCACCACCAACATTAATCCGTTTTCAAGATTTTTTTTGGCATTTTCATATTCCTCTTTCAAAAGATAATTTATACCTAAGAAAAGATATGGAAGAGGTTGCTCGGGGAATAGTTCTATTGTTTTTGTGGCATCGGCAATAAGAGTGTCTATTTGGTTGAGGGTTGACTCGGCAAAGAGGAGGTTTTGATATAGCTCAAAATTGTTTGGTTGTTTTGATTTCGGGTTATTTCCAATTTCAATTGCCTTTTTTATGGATTTAACTGCCTGTTCAAATTCTTTCTTTTGCATATAACCTGTTGAGAGAAGTTCCCATACAACCTTTTCTTCAGGATATTGAATCGATAGGGTTTCTAAGAGAGTGAAAAAACGTTTAAACTCCTCTTGATTAGAATCTACCGTTTTTCCATAAATTGCAATTAGAACTTGAATTTTGGTTTGGTAGTCGAGATCTTTATTTTCTACTGCTTTTGTTATGTAGTGATATACTTTTTGACGGTCGTTTTGAACCAAATAGTAGTTGGCAAAAGAAACATTAACATAGGGATCTTGAGGGTCTATCTGTTCTATTTTTTGGTAGTATTCAAGGGCTTTGGGATAGTTTTGTTTGTTCATATTGATTTCTGCCAAAATAGCAAGGTAGCTCTTTTGAGATGGAGAGGCAGTTTGTAGTTTATTGATTTCTTTTTCTGCCCTGTCATAGTCCTTTTTGTCCATAAAGTAGCGAAATTTAAACATAGTGATTTCTTCACTTTGTCCCCATTTCTGTTCTATTCTGTCGAAGGTTCTAAGCATATTTGCCTGGTCTTGTTTTTGGTTGTAGATTTGGGCAAGTTGTTGATAGTAGTCAATATTATCGGGCTCAATTTCAATTATGTTCTCAATTGTCAAAGCTGCATTATCAAAGTCTTGAATATTAATATAGATTTCAGCTAATTGAAGGTGATACCATATGTTTTGAGGTTGGAGGGAGATTGCTTTTTGGGTTAGTTCTATTGCCTTTTGAACTTCCTTTTTCTGGAACATCACATTTGCTTTATCGAAATAGGCAGATGCATAGTTTGGGTTTATGCTTATAACCTGGTCGTATAGCTCTACTGCCTTATCGAGATTGCCTAAGTTTTTTTGCGTTGAGGCGTCTAAGAAGATTCCATCTGTTTTAAGTTCCGCAGATGTGTACTCCTTTGCCTTTATTGAAGGCTTGGGTTTTGAAGCACAACTGCCAAGAGTTAATATTATTATTGTAGATAATAGTAGTGTTCTTATGTTTTTTCTCATAGTTTTATTTCCGAAAAATCCCCCAAACTCAACTGCTGAGTTGTTCCTTCAATGGTTGCATAATTGCCAATCATCGAATTGGTTGTTGTTACGCCTATTAACGAAGTATTGGTTTGGATAATTGCATTTGAGATAACTGAATTCTCAATTATTGTGTTTTGACCAATGGAAACGTAGGGTCCTATTTTGGAGTTTACTATTTTTACGCCTTGCCCAATATAGCATGGTCTCTCTATGGTCGAGTTCTCTAAGATAATATCTGTGCCAATTAGGTCTTCTTTATCTTTCTTTAGCTCAAGTATTCTTTGGTTTGTGTTTACTGTTGCGTTTTTATTTCCACAGTCCAACCACTCCTTTACATCGTTTGTTATAAACTTTAAACCCTTATCTAACATATTTTGCAGGGCATCGGTTAGCTGAAATTCACCTGCCTTGTTTATGTTGTTGTCAATAAGAAATTGGAGTTCATCCCTTAGGTTTTCTCCATCACGGAAATAGTATATGCCTATGATTGCTTCATTAGATACAAATTCTTTTGGCTTCTCAACAAAGCCTGCAATGGTTTCATCTTTGCTCTTTTTCACAACTCCAAAGGCAGATGGGTCTTCAACTTTATGCGTCCAGATTATTCCGTCTCTTTGAGTGTTAAGTTTAAAACCTGCATCAAAAAGAGTGTCGGCAAAGGCAACGGTTACTTTACCTCTAAGACTTTCCTTTGCACATAGTATTGCATGAGCTGTTCCAAGTGGCTCTTGTTGATAATAAATCTTCCCTTTGGCTCCAAGATTCGAGGCTATGTTTAGTAGCATATCCTCAACTTCCTGTCCAAAATCACCAATAACAAATCCTATCTCTTCAACCTTCTCTTCACAAACCTCTACAATATCCTCACATAAACGCTCTACAATAGGTTTTCCTGCAACTGGAATAAGTGGTTTGGGGATTGTTAGGGTATGCGGTCTCATCCTTTTCCCCATGCCTGCCATTGGTATTATTATATTCATGTCTTTTTTATTGTGTTAATAAATTCTTTTTTACAATGTACAAAAGTACAAAAAATAATAAAGTGTAAGCTAATTTCGTTTATATCTTGTTTTTTTTGTAATTTTACAAACTCAAATAAAAGCCTATTGACAATAATGCATAAGATTAAATTACTGACCCTCTTTATAGTTATCCTATCCTCTCCATTTGTATCCGTATCACAAAATGATGTTCCCAATGGTGTTCCTATCGACGTTATCAGAAACTTTGAACGCAATTACGATTCCCTCCTTTCAAGTTTCTATTTAAGGCAAAATTCTAAAATCATAAGGAATACTTATAGTAGAGAATCCGACAATTTATGCTCCCCAACAAGTGCAAAAAACGTTAGCGACTCCATATTGGCTCGCCGACTCAGGCAACTCCCAAGCTCCATAAAACTAACATATAACACCCAGGTAAGAGGCATTATTGAATACTATATCGATAAAATTCCAGACAGAGTAAGCGTTATGCTGGGTCTAAGCAAGTACTATTTCCCAATATTCGAATCAATTTTAGACCAATATAATGTTCCCCATGAGCTCAAATATTTAGTTGTAATTGAGTCTGCCCTCAACCCCAATGCTGTTTCAAGAGCTGGAGCAACTGGACTATGGCAATTTATGTATTCAACAGGAAGAATGTACGATTTAAGGGTTAATTCTAATGTTGATGACAGACGTGACCCAATAAAATCATCCGTCGCTGCAGCAAGATATTTGAGAGACCTTCACAAAATTTACAACGACTGGGAACTGGCCTTGGCTGCTTACAATTGCGGTCCTGGCAATGTCAATAAGGCAATTCGTCGTTCTGGAAAGAATGATTTCTGGGGCATTTGGGACTATCTGCCACGAGAAACAAGAGGTTATGTTCCTGCCTATATTGCTGCTTGCTATGTTATGAACTACTATTCAGAGCATAATATAACTCCTGCCACCCTTTCCAAACCAGCAGTGACAGATACCGTTTTGGTCACTAAAGACATTCATTTCGAACAAATAGCCACCGTTCTTAGCCTTTCCTCAGAACAAATAAAGGACCTTAACCCTCAATATAAAAGGGATATGATAATGGGAACTCAAGACGAATACTATATCAAATTGCCTATAAGATATGTAAAAGAGTTCATCAGTTTGGAAGATTCTATTGCAAAATATAATATCGAAAACTACTTTGACACAGGCTTTAAGAAACAAGACAACACCTCCAAAGAATATATTACCAAGCAAGTACAGCTCTCTCACAAGGTTAGAAAAGGCGAAACCTGGACCTCAATTGCCAGAAGATATGGAGTAAGTGTTTCGGAATTGAAGAGGTGGAACAAGAAAAGGAAATACCCAGTAAGGGGACAACTCCTGACCGTATACCAGAAAAAGAAAGTTGAAATAGACAAAAAAGAAGAGCAGGAAAAGGGACCATTCACCGAGCAAACCACCGTAAGCAACGATGCAACCAACCAAATGGAAGCACAAGAAAGCTCTCCTGTTCCTAAGAAAGACAAAATTGCGAACGAAACCTCCAAGAAGCCAGTTGTCAAGAAATCCAAATCAGTTACCCATAAAGTTAGAAAAGGCGAAACGGTATCTGCCATATCAAGGAAATATAACGTTGAGATAAATGATATAATAAGTCTTAACAAGCTCAACAAAAAGAGGCCTATAATTAGAGTAGGACAAGTCCTGAAAATAAAGTAACTTCAATTAAGCAATAGCGAATCGGCGATATGAACAAAACATATCGCCGATTTAGTATATGCATATCGGCGATTTGGTGTGAGCATATTACCTAATATGGTAGGGGCATATTAGGTAATATGGGGGGGGGCATATTAGGTAATATGCTATAGGCATATTAGGTAATATGGTTTAGGTATATCAGCGATATGTATTTATTGTATAGGGGATTTATAGCAGACTTATTGAACAAAAAAAATATTCCCTTTGGAAGATTAAGTGTTTGGAATTAGGTTTTTAATTAAATATTTTTACTATATTTGCCGCATGAAATTGAAGGAATATTAATGCCAAATCTGCTTGGTTTGGTTGGCTGAATTAGCTTTTCTTTCTTTTTCTTCTTAAATTGGGAATAGTCATGTTTGCGTTTTTAATACAGTGATTGTATGAATAGGATTGGTATTAACCTGGATTTGCTTAGAAATAAAGTTATAAACTCTGCTATAATTTCTATTTCTGTCTTAATTTTTCCCGTACTTTTATTTTCAACCATTAGACTATTTGAATTTGGTTGGCAGAACTATTTCACGGTTTATTTAGTTGAATTGTTTTGCATATTATTCCTTCTTTTTTCAAGGAAAAGGACTTCTTTGGGGTTTAAGGCTCACGCTGTGGCGATATTATCTATAACATTCGGGTTGATTGGAACTTCAATTTTCAGTCTCTCTGGAGGCAATTTCCAAAGCATTATTGGAATAATTATTATTACTCTTCTTTATGGAAGAAGAATCGGTCTTTACTATGCTGGGGTTGGGATTCTTGGTTATGGGGTGATTGGAATGCTGATTTTGAATGGGGTTATTAAGAGAGGGATGGATTTTAATCTTTTCAATTATAGCCTCTATCCTTGGTTGAATGCGGTGTCATTGTATGCTGTGATTGTATTATTAATTATATATTCTATCGGTT
The DNA here is from genome assembly GCA_028709955.1 of Bacteroidales bacterium. Classification (GTDB taxonomy): domain Bacteria; phylum Bacteroidota; class Bacteroidia; order Bacteroidales; family P3; genus UBA10566. The sequence continues at coordinate 7,393 of JAQUTD010000049.1, forward strand.
TATTCTATAAATATATTGTTGGAGCCTTGAATGAGGTGATTCAAACAAAGGAAAAGCTTACCCTTTTAAACTCTGAGCTGATGGAGAATAAGCAGATACTTGAGGATAGAAATTGGGTTTTAAGCCAGCTGAACAATGAGTATCTTGATAATCAAGTTAAGTTTAAGACCATATTTGATATTGTTCAGGTTGGGATTTCAATAACGGATGAAAGGGGGAATATTGTGGATTGCAATAAGGCATCAAATACAATTCTTGGCAACACAAGGGAGGAACACTTAAGTTTAAATTTGTTTAGTGAGGATTGGGATGTTCTACGCCATGACAATACTCCAATGGAAAGGGGTGAGTTTCCGGGAGTTTGGGCTATGGAAAACAAGCTTCCGATATCGAATGTTCATATGGGTGTGAAGGGCAAGGAGGGGAAAATTATATGGATAAATGTTGATGCGATACCTTTGAATATTGAAGGGTATGGGGTTGTAATGTCATTTTCTGATATAACACAGATTAAGGAAGCGGAGGAGAAACTTATAAAATACTCTTCGGAACTGAATATATTAAATTCGGATAAGGACAAGTTTATGAGGATATTAGCTCATGACTTAAAGAGCCCATTTACTTCTCTGATTGGGTTTTCGTCGTTATTGTTGAAGAATATAAACGATTTCGATACCGAAACAATAAGAGAACAGATAGAGATAATCCACAATACCTCCAACCAAACATACGAGATGTTGGAAGAAATATTGCTATGGTTGAAGTCTCAAAGTGGGCAAATTGTTTACAGTCCTAAAGAAATGGGGTTTTATGAAATTTGTGATGAGGTGGTTCTATCTTTGGAAATTATGGCAAAGGACAAGGATATTTCGCTTATATCTCATTGTTTTAATGATAATAAAAAGATATTTGTGGACCCTAATATGACCAAGACAGTATTAAGGAATCTAATATCTAATGCAATTAAATTCTCGATGCCAAAGGGGGAAGTTAGTGTTTCCCATGAGGTTATAGAGAATGAGTTGGTTGTTAGTGTTGCCGATAAAGGGATTGGGATTAGTGAGGAAAACATCAATTTAATCTGGAATCCTCTTCAGTCAATCAAGACAGTAGGCACCTCAGGAGAAAGAGGCACTGGGCTTGGACTTTCAATTTGCAAGGAGCTTATTGAGAAACAGGGAGGTAGAATATGGGTTGAGAGCAAAATTGGGCAGGGGAGTAATTTCAAGTTTACCTTGCCTTTAGTTTAAGAAAATCTACAATATGCTGAATTTAAGGTAGCGTTTTGGGTTTTGTTTAATGTCTTCTATCAGGGCATCTAACTTCTTTGTGGAGCTTTCCATATTCTTATATAGCTTATCATCTTTTAGTAATAGACCTGCATTTCCTTCTCCCTGCTCAATTGATTTGAGGATATTGGACAGGCTTTTAAGGCTAAGGTTTGTTTGAGTTATGGTGGAGCCTAAGTTCGCCTTGGCGATTGTGTCGCTGATATTGCTGAAATTGTTTATAGCATTTGTTAGAGCTTGGTTATTCTCTTTGAAGTTATTGGTTATGCTTTCTGCGTTTGTCAATATGGTTTTTATCTTATTTCTTTCACTTTCAACAACCTTATCTAAGTTTAGAGTTATGTGTTCAATGTTTTGAGTTGAGTTTTTTATGCTTTCCATACTTGCCTTTATGTTGGCTTGAGTTTTGGAGTCCATAACATTATTAACACTAACTATCAGGGTGTCGAGATTGGTCATAACACTGTTTAGCTTCACAACAATTGGGGTTATGTTGTTTGCTAACTGGTCTATCATTCCATTTTCAATATCAGAAGTTATGGTATCTTTCTTTTCGAATGAGGTTTTGGATATTCCCATATTAATTTTCAGAGCCTTCGAACCGAGCATATCGGATGAGAATATCGATAATTTTGAGTCATCAGGTATTTTAACATCACCCGAAACAGCAATCCAAACAACAAACTTTTTCCCGCTCTGGTCTAACATATTTATATCTTTTATGTAGCCTACTTTCATACCATTAAGATAGATATAGTTGGATTTGTAGAGTCCTGAAACATCATCAAAAACTGCATAGTAGCTGGTTTCTACATTAAATAAGTCCTTTCCCTTAAGAAACATTATTCCAAAATATAGGACTAAAATTGTTATCAGACCTATTACACCTATTTTATATTCTGTCTTGATTTTCACTGTTTATATTATTTAATTTTACTTTCTATTTCTTTTGCTTTCTCAAGGCTTATCCTTTGATTGTTATTGAATATAACAACAAATGCATCTTTATAGCCTTTGGTTCTGATTTTATGTCTATACTGATTTGCCTGGTGGAAATCCTTAAATGAGCCTGCTGTATATTTCCAAAGTCCGTTATCGTTATACATCCATATATCTTCCAGAGGTTCAAACTTCTTGCTTTCAGTAGAGTATTTTGTTGTGTCGGTATGGAACTGAACCCTGTATATAACTTCAGATTTGACGGTATCACTATGGCTACTCAGATTCTCTAACAACATGCTTTCTTTAAGTTTATGAGCAAGTTCTCTGGCTTTTCGCTCATTCTCTTTGGCTATTTTCTCCTGCTTAATTACCTCTTCGGGGATAAGACTTTCCATTGTTGGCAAGGGTTGATTGACTCCTTCCAAAAAGTTTTTGTATTGTTTTATTGCCAAGAAAATGGAGGCAGCAATTTCATATTGTCCTAATTGAGAGTTGAGATATCTCTCTTCTTTTGGATTGGAAATAAAGCCTATTTCGGTTAGGATTGACGGAACTGATGTTTTGTAGAGAACAAGATATGGGGCTTGTTTGACTCCCCTATTGAGTAGTTTTATGTTGGAGGTGAATTGGTCTTGGAGTTTTGCTGCCAATGTTAGGCTTTGTTCAAGATAGGCATTTTGGTAAAAGGAGAAAAAGATGTTTGACTCTGGGGAATTGGGATCGAAGCCATCATACTTTTCACCATAGTTTGCTTCCATTAATATATCCGCATTTTCTTTCTTTGCAGCTTCAATATTAGCTTGGGTTTTGGCAAGCCCCATAACAAAGGTTTCTGTTCCACAGGCGTCATGGTTTTTGGATGCATTGCAATGAATGGAGATAAAAAGGTCGGCTCTCTCTCTGTTGGCTAATTGAGAACGACGAATAAGGTCAACATCGTGGTCGGTTTTTCTGGTGTAGATTACCTCTACTGAACTTAGATGTTGATTTAATAATTGTCCTAATTTCAGGCTTACGGCAAGGTTTATGTCTTTTTCTAAGCTTATTTTTCCTTGAGCTCCGGGCTTATCTCCTCCATGACCGGGGTCGATAACAATCTTTTTTAGCTTTTCAGGTTTTGTTTCCTGACAATTAATGTTCGATGTAAAGCCAATCAAGAGAAAAAATAGTAATAAAAACTGCCTCATTTTTAATTTTGAATTTTAATTAGTTTTCAGTTTATTCTTTTATTATGGGAATAAAACATTATTTTTGCAAATTCTTTACAAAGGTAGTTAATTTATAAGAAATAGCAATTTGAAAAAACATTTTTACATTCATAATACTTCAATTTCTGCTGCTGTACTAATGTTTTTGTGCATATTACCCTTTTTTGCATCTTCTCAAAACATTGCTGATTCTGTTTCTATTACAAAAGATTCCATTGACCTTTTAAGGGATTCTATTCTTAATGTTAGTGATTCCACAAAATCTATAAAAAAGAAAAAGACTTTTGAAAACAGGGTGAACTACTCCGCCACAGATTCAATTGCAATAGACCTGACTCAGAAAAGAGTTTATATGTATAATGATTCAAAAATTAAAATGGATGATATTGAATTGGAGTCGGGATTTATCTCAATTAGTTTTCAAGAGAAACTTCTACATGCTGAAAGCTTAAAGGATAGCTCCGAGAAGGAAACTCAATATCCTATTTTTAAGGAAAAAGGAACTGAATATAAGTCGAAAGGTGTTGATTATAATTTTGATTCTAAAAAGGGATTAATTAAAGGAGTGTTCACAAAGGAGGGAGAGGGTTTTCTGCATGGCAAGGAGGTTAAGAAGGTTGATGATAAGACAATGTTTATTTCGGGAGGACAGTTTACAACCTGTGATTTGGAGCATCCTCATTTTGCAATCAATTTCTCAAAAGCTAAGGCAGTCACTCAAGACAAAATAGTTACTGGTCCTGCTTGGTTTTCAATTATGGATATTCCACTTCCTTTGGCAATTCCTTTTGGCTATTTTCCTTTCACCGATCAAGAAAAGTCTGGGTTTCTAATGCCAATATATGGTTATGCTCAAAATAGAGGATATTATTTAAGAAATGTTGGTTGGTATTTTGCAGTAAACGATTATTTTGATTTAGCTCTCCAAGCAGATATTTACACCAATTGGAGTTGGGCTGGAAATTTGAAGTCGAACTATAATAAAAGATATAAATATCAAGGAGGATTTGAACTTAGATATGAAATAAATAAAACAGGCATAAGTAATACTCCAAGTTTTAACGAGCAAACAGATTTTCGTTTTCGTTGGTCTCACAACCAAGATGCAAAGGCAAACCCAAATAGTAATTTTTCTGCCAATGTAAATTTGGTTAGTAGTACCTTTAATCAATATGCAGTTAGCACAAGTGATTATTTCAATAACACAACAACTTCAAGCATTGCCTACTCAACACGATTTGGAGACAAAATCTCATTCACAGCAAATCTGGGAGAAAACTATAATGTTAACACAGGTGCAATTAGTTTAGACCTCCCTTCAATCTCTCTTTCAACATCTCAATTCTATCCTTTTAGAAGAAAGAAAGCTAAAGGATCAAAAAAATGGTATGAAGATATTACACTTTCATATAGAACAAGCCTGATGAATTCAATAAACACTTATGATTCATTGCTTCTAAAAAAAGAAGTGTTTAGAAACATGAGAAATGGGATGCTTCATTCAATTCCAATTCAAAGCAATATTAAGGCTTTTAAGCATTTCAACTGGACCAATTCAATCAACTACACCGAAAGATGGTATTTGAATTCAACCGCCAAACAATATAACCCTTCAACTGATATGGTGGATAAAGATACCATTATGGGATTTATTGCAAATAGGGATGTAAACTTTTCTTCAAGCCTTAACACAAGAATTTATGGAATGTTTAACTTTAAGAAAGGTTATATTAGGGCAATTCGTCACGTTGTAAATCCTTCTATTAGTTTTAACTACACCCCAAATTTTTCAAACCCTTCACTTGGATTCTATAATTTCTATTTCGATAAGCAAGGCAATAAAGTATTTTATTCTAAAACTGAGGATGGACTTTTTGGATCTCCCCCAAGTGGAGAATCAGGAGTTGTAGGATTTTCAATTGGTAATAATTTAGAGATGAAGGTAAAATCATCTAAAGATTCAATAACAGGAACTTCAAAGATAATTTTGTTGGAGAGCTTTAGCCTGTCTTCAGGTTATGACTTAGCGAAGGATTCTGTTAACTGGCAACCTCTTAGATTAAATGCCAGAACAACACTTTTCAAAAAACTTATCATAAATTTTAATGCCTCCTACACTCCTTATGCAATGGATAGTTTGGGAAGATTGACAAATGAACTTTTAATTAATAAGGAAGATAAATTGTTTAAACGCCAAAACTCACAGTGGGATTTGAATTTGGGATGGCAGTTTAGTGGTAAGGGAAAAACCAAAACCACTAACAATGAAAACACAAAACAAGATATAGTATCCCCAACCGAAATGACCTACTCCCCTTTTGTTAATCCAAATGAAATATTAGGCGACTTTGTTGACTTCACAATTCCTTGGAGTTTAAATCTTGGTTTAAATTACAGTCAATTAAGTAGTTTTGTTGCTCGAATTGCAGGTTATGAAACAACAAAATCAGCAACATTCACACTTAGGGGCGATGTAAATCTAACCCCAAATTGGAAGATAGGATTTTCATCAGGATACGATTTCATCAACAAAGACTACACCTACACTTCAATAGATTTCTATCGCGATTTACATTGTTGGGAAATGCGAATGAATTGGGTTCCTTTTGGCTATCGTCAAGGATGGAATTTTACAATTGCCGTTAAAGCCTCCATGCTTCAAGACCTGAAATACGAAATAAGAAACGACTTCCGTAATAGAGTAGAGTACTAAATCCATTAATAAATACTTTTGAGCAAGAATA
>JAQUTD010000153.1 GCA_028709955.1 Bacteroidales bacterium
CTTAAACTTCTTCTCACTCCATATCTTATCGCCTCTGTCTGTCGTGTCTGTCCTGATTGGGAGTGCAAAAGTACAACTATTTTCTAAACTACAAAATTTTTATACCCTTTTTTTTAATCTTTTTTACTTTATAAATCTACCATTAATAGCTTTGTATTAATCTTATCTCTTTATAAAAAAACTATTTACAATAATTTCAAAAAAAATGTATTATTGATTCTTGTTAAGTTTTTCTTGAAGATTTTTTTGTTTATTAAGTTTTTCTTCTTCTATTTGTTGTCGTGATTTTGACTGTGTAACTACATAAACTCCAATGAATACTAATAGTGCTGAGAATACTTTTTCCCATCCAAAACTATCTTGAATAAGTACAATGGCAACCACAGCTGCAATTATAGGCTGCAAATAATTATACATAGTTAAGGTTGTTGGACGTAGTTTTTTTTGTCCTATCGGAATTAAGAGATAAGTCAAAAATGTTGCCATTAAAACAACATAAAATATTTTAAGATACAAAGAGATTTCTATATTGGAAAAATCAACTGTTTGAACTTTCGAAATTGATAATGGAGTTATAAGAAATGCACTTATAAGAAACATCCATTTCATAAGGGTTATTGGATGTTTAGTTTTTATAAAGTCACGAAAGAATACTAAATAGCAAGCATAAGACAAACAACTCAAAAGGCAGAGAATGTTGCCCATCCATGTACGGGAATCACTTACATTTAAATATTTGCTATTTAATATTAAGATAACTGCTCCTGTACAGCCAATCAATACTCCTACAACTTTTTTTAATGTAATGGGTTCCTTTAAATAGGCAGCGGAAATTAGCATTGTTATTATGGGGGTTAGTGTTATTATAAGTGAAGCGTCTATTGGAGATGTCGTTTTCAAACCCACTATAAAAGAAGTTTGATTGAGTGCAATTCCAAAAAATGATGCAAGAAACAATAGTAAAAAATCTTTTTTTGAGAGTTTCTCACTTTTGACAAATAGGGATGCAAACCAAAAAACCAGTGTTGCTCCAACAACTCTAAAGTAAGTTAAGGATAAAGGATCAATTGCTCCATTTCCAAGTACCGATTTTGCAATTGGAATATTTAATCCAAAAATTATATTTACTACAAGTATTGCTATATGTCCTTTTGAAACACCTTTCATGTTAAAAAATTTTGTGCAAAGTTAATCAAATATTAATATCTAAAAGTTAGAAAATAATTTGAATATAAAGAAATCAAATAATCTAGTGGTTTTAATTTGTTAAAGTATTATTATTAAAAAAATAGTTCAAAATAATATTTTAATTTCTTTTTCGTTATTGAATGTTGTAATATTAGTTTCTATTTAAATTATAAATAGTGCTATATTATCTAACTATCTCAAAAAAATTAAATATAAACTATACAAAATTATGATTGATATCATTGAATTAAATGAAAAAATTCAGCATGAGAGTGCTTTTGTTGATGCAATTAATAATGAAATGCACAAGTCAATTGTTGGTCAAAAAAGTATGATTGAGCGTTTGATTATAGGTCTTTTGGCTAATGGTCATATCCTTTTAGAAGGTGTTCCTGGATTAGCAAAAACTCAAGCAATAAACTCATTATCTAAGGCTATTGATGCGAAATTTAGCAGGATACAATTCACTCCTGACTTATTGCCAGCAGATTTAATTGGCACTATGATATATAGTCCTAAGGAAGAATCCTTTGCGGTTAAGAAAGGCCCTATATTTTCAAATTTTGTTTTAGCTGATGAAATAAATCGTGCTCCAGCAAAGGTTCAGTCTGCTCTTTTAGAAGCTATGCAAGAGCGTCAAGTTACTATTGGAGAAAAAACCTATAAATTAGATGAACCTTTTTTGGTTTTAGCAACCCAAAATCCAATTGAACAGGAAGGGACTTACACTTTACCTGAGGCTCAAATGGATCGTTTTATGATGAAGGTTGTAATTACATATCCTAAAAAGGAAGAAGAAAAGGTTATTCTCAGACAACAAATTGGGGTCTCACTTCCAAAAATTGAACCTATAATTAAACTAAATCAAATTCTTCACGCCAGAGAAGTTGTTAAAGAAGTTTACATTGATGAAAAAATTGAGAACTATATTACTGATATTGTTTTTTCGACTCGTTATCCAGAAGAAAATAGGGTTGGAAATTTAAAACCTTACATTAATTATGGTGCATCTCCACGTGCTACTATTAATTTGGCTTTGGCTTCAAGAGCCTATGCTTTTATTAAGCGTCGAGGTTATGTAATCCCTGAAGATGTTAGGGCTATTTGTTTAGATGTTATGCGCCATAGAATTGGGTTAACCTATGAGGCTGAGGCAGATAACATTACAACAGAAGAAATAATAAACGAAATTATCAATAAAGTTGATGTTCCATAAAAAATGAATGAAGACTTATTAAAAAAGGTTCGTAAAATTGAAATAAAAACTAAGCGTTTATCGAGAAATATCTTCTCAGGTCAATATCATAGTGCTTTTAAGGGGAGAGGAATGGCCTTTAGTGAGGTTAGGGAATATAATTATGGAGATGAGATTAGAAGCATAGATTGGAATGTTACAGCTCGGTTCAATCACCCTTACATTAAAATTTTTGAAGAAGAAAGGGAACTTACAGTTTTACTTTTAATTGATGTTAGTGGAAGTACTTTTTTTGGAACAAATGGCAATCTTAAATCTGAGATTATTACAGAAATTGCTGCAGTACTCAGTTTTTCAGCAATACAAAACAACGATAAGGTTGGTGTAATTTTCTTTAGCGATAGGGTTGAAAAATACATCCCCCCAAAGAAAGGTTCTGCACATATCTTAAGAATTATTCGCGAACTAATCACATATAAACAATCAGAAACAAAAACATCTTTTGACGTTGCATTCAAATTTATGAATAATGTAATCAAGAAAAGATGTACATGTTTTTT
>JAQUTD010000050.1 GCA_028709955.1 Bacteroidales bacterium
AATAGTTACTTTCAATAACAATAGTCGCATTTCCCTTTTTATCTTCGGGAATGAAAAATACAGAACCGTTTTTTCCAATCATAAATTGTTCATCAGGCTGGATAGCTGACAAATCATCTTTAACAAAAAAAGATGCAATAAAACGACTGAAAACAATAACAATGAGTAAATAGAAATTCTAGCTCTATAACGAATAGAGTGGATATAATAATGTTGGAAGAAAATAAAAGAAAAACGAGGATTCATTTTATTGAGTCCTCGTTGTTTGTTTATGGACAAGATATATGAAATGTCCATAAGTTGATATTAAAGATTAACCATTAATCATTAATAGTTAACCATTATTTAAGTGCTGTTTCTGCTATTCCTTCGCCTTTTAGTTTTAGTTTATCGAAATAGGTTGGGGTTTCTTTTCCTAAGAGTTTATCAACATATAGTTTTGCTATGTATTGGCAAAGCATAAAGCCGTGACCTCGCATTCCTACAAATAGACCTAATTCTGGATCTACTATGTATCTTGGTTCTGAGTAGTAGCCTGACCAAACTGCTTGGAAGCTTACATTCTTTAGTTCTGGTATCCAGTTTGAGAATATTTCTGATGCTATTTCTAAGAATTCAATTGAGTTTACCTTTAGTTCTTGTGATGCTTCTTGTGGGTCAAACATTGGGGAAGCGCAACCTATAATTTGTCCTGTTTCATGTAGCTGTTGTCCATAGATTGAAGAGAAACCTTTATATTTACGGCGGTCTATAACCATATCTAATATATTGCCTTCTTTTCCTAACATTGGCAAGCGTTTTGTTATAAATGCTTGGTGCTTCACTGGATAAAGACCTGTTTCTATTCCTATTTGTTTTGCAAACTTTTCTGCTCCGTAGCCTAAGGCATTAACAAAGGTTTCTGTAATATATTCTGTATACTGGTTTCCTGTTTTAACAAGGGCATGGAATTTCTTTCCTTCTTTTGTTAGTTCTATTAGTTTTGCTCCTTCAATAACTTGACCTTTGTTTTCTTTTCCAATCAATCTTAATAAATCAATTGTCTTTCCAGGAGTTGCTTGCCAGCATTGATTTGTTATTTGGGCTGCTATATAGTCTTTATTATCTTTATTAAAGTAAGGTGATATTTCTTTTTGGAAGTCTTTTGGAGAAACCATATAAGCATCTGACCACTTCATTGCTGCTTCCAATCCTTTATAGGAGGCTTCATCGTGAGCAAGGTTTACATATCTTATTGGATAGTAATCAATATTTGATTTCTTGTTAAGTTCAACAAACAATTCATGATTATGCTTTGCTATATCGGCAAGCTCTGGATTTGAAAAGGCTGGTCTTCCTCCTGCAATATTTCTCCATGAAGAACCTCTATCGTAATTTATAAGAATAGGCTCTAAGCCTGCTTCTGACATATATCTAAATAAAGAACTTCCTGCAATACCTCCTCCTGCAATCAGACTTTTGACTTCAACTTTCTTTGTATTATATGCAATAAATATATCTTTCTTTTCATCGTTTCTTAACTCTCCAAGTGATAGTTGAAGAGAAAGTGGAGCTCTTGGGGTTGCGTCATCAGTTACTTCTATTCCATAAGAGCGAAGAACTTGTTTTGCTCTTGGAATACAACGTTTGCCTCTGCAATCTCCCATTCCCATTCTTGTGGTATGCTTTAATTCATCAACAGATATGATCTTTCTATCTCCAATTTGTTCTAATAATCTTTCTAATGACACATCTTCACAATGGCAAACAAAAGTCTTTTCATCTATTTCTTTAGTTGGTAAGAATTCCAAAGGCTCTGGGAATTTATCAGGAACTATAAAGCCTTTGATATTTAATAATTCTTTCTCTTCAATATCTTTTACATTAATTCTTGCAACGGAGGTCTTGTTTTTGTTTTCTTTTATCTTTTCAATTGTTCCAAGAGCTATTTGCTTTCCAAAATCATCCACCAAAATAACTTCAATCCCTTCTTGAGCTTCATATTCAAAAGGAAGATATACTTGTTTCTTCTTAGTATTATATCCAAAAATAGCTAAGCCAGGACATTGATTGATGCATTCCATACAGCCAATGCATTTATTATAATCTATTTCAGGAACAACAGAGGTTGAGCTTTTTGTTATTGCTCCATACTTACAAGCAAATTGACAAGGATTGCAAGCAAAGCCATACAAACATTCCAAACGAACAAAACTACGCTTATCCATTCTTTCTTGGTAAGGAGTGTAGGCTCTTTCTATTACTCTAACGGGATGTTGTTGGGATTCAATGTAGCTCTTGCTGATATTGAGATAGTCATCGTAATTATATCTTATGTTAAGCATTTGAGCTATTTCATAAGCACATTGCTTTCCTCTAAGAACGGCAGAGGTTCCTTCTCCAATTCTTACAGAATCACCAACTCCATGACAATTCTTTCCAAATAGAATATTACCTTTAGTTAAGAGTTGGTTGTCTGGAATTAAACCAGTGCAAACATTAATTACATCAATTCCTTCAATCACTCTTTCGGTTCCAGGAATTGGTTCAAAGTTTTTGCACTCTGCAATAATTGCTCCCTTAATTCCAGTTCCATCTTCATTTGGAATTGCTTCTAAAAGAATGGTAGAAGTAAGAATAGGGATGCCTAAACGCCTTACTCTATTTGCTTGAACAGGGAAGCCTCCTTCATTTGGCATTGCTTCAAGAATTGCAACTACCTTTGCACCAGCTTGAATTGCTTGGTAGGAAGTTAGGTAACCAATATTCCCAGCCCCAACAGTTAATATGTTTTTACCTAAAAGAGTCAGCTCAGAATTCATCATCTTTTGAACAACAGCAGCTGAATAAACTCCAGGCAGGTCATCATTTTTAAAAACAGGCATAAAAGGAACAGCACCAGTAGCAACAACTAAATGTTCTGCATCAATATAAAATATCTCTCCTGTTTCAGTATTTTTTAATCCAATTCTGTTATCTTTCAAAATATCCCAAACACTTGAGTTAAGCAATATTCCATCATTGGATTCTCCAGCTAATGTTGTAGCAATATCAAATCCTCTCATTCCCCCAAATTTCTTTTCTTTCTCAAAGAAGAAGAATTGGTGGGTTTGCATTAGAAATTGTCCTCCAATTTTATCGTTAGCATCAACAACAATATTCTTAATGCCAAACTTATTCAATTCTTCTCTAACAGCCAATCCCGCAGGACCAGCTCCAACTATTAACACTTGAGTCTTGTAAATCTTAGTGTCTTTTTGTTCTTTTGAAGATTTGTTAGCTAAGAAGTCTTTTGGGATTTCACACACTTCTTTAATGCCATCAATCTTTGTAACACAAATTCTTCTAACAATTCCATCAACCAACATTTCGCAGGCTCCGCATTTTCCTATTCCGCATTCCAAAGATCTGTTACGTCCTTGTATGGAATGAGAATGTATTGGAAACCCAGCTTGGTGGAGGGCAGAGGCAATGGTAAAGCCTTTTTGACCCTTAACTTCAACGCCATTAAACTTAAATGAAACAAGATTATCTTCAGGAATATCGAGAATAGGATGAGAGTTTATTTTGAACATATTTTTATATTATTACTTGTTAATTTAGATGTTCTTTAAAAAAAATTATCAGCAAAAGTAATTAATATTTTTTATCTACATAGTCTTTTTAGAACTAATTTTATTAGTGTATCCATTTCATTATGATAATTTTCTAAGAATTCCCCTCTTTTTCTATTTGCAACAACAACACAAATGGTTAGGCAATCATGGCCTAAATTCTTTCCTAATGCATAAAGGGCTGAGGTTTCCATCTCATAGTTTGTTGTTCTGTAATCTTTATATCTATAATCTGAAATTCTATTATTTATTTCTGCAAAAGCAAGTGGGATACGAATAACTCTCCCCTGAGGACCATAAAACCCAGGAGCGGTTATTGTTACTCCGCAATCCATATCATAAGTAATTTTTGAAAAAAGGCTATCCGATACTTCAACTCCATAAGGTTTGGGCAAGGATTCGTCCCAATTCATAAAAGAAACAAAACTATCAGCAAGTTCTTTTTCTAAAACGTTTTCATTGTTTTGATAGAAATACATTAATCCATCAATTCCAATAACATATTTTGAAGCCAGAAAAGCTCCACAAGGAATATCTTCTTGTAATGAACCAGATGTCCCTAATCTTATAAGGTTAAGTTTCCTATGCTTTGGATTAATTTCTCTTGTTTCTAAGTTAATATTTGCACAAGCATCAAGTTCAGTCAGAACAATATCAATATTATCTGTTCCCATTCCAGTTGATATTACAGTTACTCCAACTCCATTATATATTCCTGTGTGAGCATTTATTTCTCTATTGCTTACCTTATAATCAATTTCATCGAAGTGCTTTGAAACCATATCAACACGGTTTGGATCTCCAACCAAGATTATATTATCTGCTAATTGATGAGGTTTTAAATGAATATGGTAAAGACTTCCGTCGGGAGCTAAAACTAATTCTGAAGCTGCTAATTTTGTATTCATATTATTAATTATTTGATTTTATCCAGCGTATTAGCATTGAAAAACATTCGTTTGTTGTTCTGTTAATAAAGTTTTCTCTGCTTGAAAAGAAATTATGCTTTGATGCTACACATTCTCCTTTATTGTTTGCAATAGCGATCCAAACGGTTCCTATTGGTTTCCCCTCAGTCTCTCCAGTTGGTCCTGCTATTCCGGTTGTTGAAATTGCGTAGTTGGTTTTCATTTTCTTAATTGCACCAATAGCCATTTGTTTGGCAACCTCCTCACTAACTGCACCATTATTTTTTATAGCTTCTTGACTAACTCCCAAAACATCAATTTTTGCTTCATTTGAATAGGCAACAACTGAACCTTTAAAATAATTTGAAGACCCTGCATTAATTGTAATTGAATGTGCAATATTGCCTCCCGTACAGCTTTCAGCAGTTGATAGAGATTCCCCTTTTTCTAATAATAGTTTTGCAAGAACAAGACTTAAATCTCCTTCATCAAATCCAATAAAGTAGTCTTCAATTAAAGGCATTAATTTATTAATTTGATTCTCTAACTCTTGTTTAGCTTCCTTTTGGTCTTCTCCTCTTGCAGATAATCGAAGTCTTAGTAGATTTGGACCAGGGAGATATGCTAATTTGATAAATTTAGGGAGGGCTAATTCAAATTCTTCTATTTTATCGGAAAGAAAACTTTCGCCAACACCTTGAGTAATTATTGTTTTATGAAATATTGCTGATGGTTTATAATAAGAAAGCAAGATTGGGATTACGTGTTTGGTGAGCATTTGTTTCATCTCAAACGGAACTCCTGGCATAGAAAAAACTAACTTATTATCTTTCTGAAAGCACATACCAGAGGCTGTGCCAACTAAGTTTTCTATAACCTTACATTTTTTTGGAACTTGAGCTTGCAAGCGATTTGTTGGAGTAAGAACATATCCTCTATGGTCAAATATTTTTTTTATATTATCCAAAACAACCTCATCTTCCACCATTTCACTCTCAAAAAGCTTTGCCAAAGTATATTTAGTTATATCATCCTTTGTTGGTCCTAAACCTCCTGTTATAATAACAGAATCAGAGTTCTCCAATGCACTTGAAACCGATAATTCAATTTCATTAACATCGTCAGCAATTGTTGTTATCCTAACTACGTTTAAGCCAACTTTGTTCAATTCTTGAGCAATAAATGATGCGTTTGTGTTAACAACTTGTCCAATTAGGAGCTCGTCCCCAATATTTATTATTTCTATATTCATTGTGTTTTTGTAAAATAGTTTCTCTTTTTTTGAATATAATATTTCTTATATTCTCATAACTTGATTAGTAAGGTGCAAAGTTAAATATTTGTTTCTTTTAATCTTAGTTTTTAGCAAGAAAATAAAATAGATGTAAAGCCATTGGACTAATTTTTGTACCTTTGTCCACAAATTGAACTAATTATAAGCGAAAATCATCAAATGAATATGTACGATTTAATTCCTGAGCAATACCTTTTGAATCATATTAGATTAGCCTTGGATGAGGATGTTAAAGATGGAGATCATTCTTCTTTGGCTTGTATTGCTAAGGATACATTAGATAAAGCAAAACTTGTTGCCAAGCAGGAAGGAATTATATGCGGAATTGAAATAGCTAAAAAAGTTTATTCTTTAGTTGATAATAAAATTATTTTTACTCCCTATCTTAAGGATGGAGATAAAATAAAAAAAGGAGATATTGTTTTTAAAGTTGAAGGACCTGCAATAGGAATTCTTACAGCCGAAAGAACTGCCCTAAATTATATGCAAAGACTTTCTGGAATAGCCACTTCAACAAATAAGTATGTTGAATTAATAAAGGAAACTAAAGCTAAATTGCTTGATACCAGAAAAACCACTCCCTCAATGAGATTGTTTGAAAAATATGCAGTTAAAGTTGGTGGTGGATATAATCATAGGATTGGACTTTATGATATGATAATGCTTAAGGATAATCATATTGATTTTGCGGGAGGAATTAAAGAAGCAATAACAAAAACGCATCACTATTTAAAAGAATTGAAAAAAGATTTGAAGATAGAAATTGAAGTTCGTTCAATGGAAGAATTGGAGCAAGTGATGGAAATAGGGGGTGTAAATAGAATTATGTTAGATAATTTTACTCCCGAATTATTATCAATTGCAATTGAAAGAATAGGAGGCAAATACGAATCAGAAAGTTCTGGAGGTATTAATAAAGAAACAATACTAAGTTTTGCAAAAACTGGAGTTGATTATATTTCTGTTGGCAGCTTAACTCATCAAATTCAATCATTAGATTTAAGTTTGGTTGCTGAACGCTAATAGGTATCTTATTAATAATTTAGGAATTGATGGTTAAGAAAACTGAGAAATATTTTAGGAGATTTTTGTATTGGAGACCAGTTCGCAGCACAATACATTTATCAAAATTGATTGTATTGCCAGGATTTCAGGGAGTGCCGATTTTTGATGTCTTAAATTTCTTTTTTAGTGGTTTAATAAAAGGATTTATTAACCAAAGAGCAGCAGCATTGGCATATCATTTCATTTTAGCTATGTTCCCACTTCTGCTTTTCTTCTTCACTTTGCTACCCTACATCCCTATTGATTCTCTACATCTTCAAGTAATTGAGCTTATTTATACAATTGTTCCAAGAGTTATTTCCGGAAAAGTAATAGATACAATTAATGAGATATTTCTACAAAAAAATCAAGGTTTGATGTCATTAGGGTTTTTAACTTCAATCTATGTAGCATCAAGTGGTATTAATGCAATGATAGATTCTTTTAACAACACAACACATGCACTAAAAGAAAGAAAATGGTATAAAGATAGATTAATCAGTATTGGATTGGTTTTTGCGATAGGATTCGTAGTAATTTTGTCTTTCGTACTTATAATTGGCTCGCAAACCTTTTTTAATTTTCTCCTAACTAACGGAATAATAGAAGAAGGCTTTATGTTATTTCTATTGAAAACAGCTAAATGGATATTGTTGATTGCCTTAGTTTATATAATGTTTATTGTAATTTATTACTATACACCAACTGATAAATTGAATTTAAAATTTTTTTCAGCGGGTGCAACTCTTGCAACAATACTTTTTTTGCTTTCAATATCTGGATTTAATTTCTACATTACTCATTTTTCTAAATATAATGCATTATATGGCTCAATTGGGGCACTGATAATATTCTTTTTATGGTTCTATTTAGTTTCCTTCATATTGATAATAGGATTTGAACTAAATGCAAGTATTGCACATGCCATTAAAGAAGGTCACAGAAGAGAAAAATATAAAAAACTAGATCCATCAGAAACACCATTGCACATTAGTAGAACAGCAGGAAATAAATCGTCTTACAGGAGGTGGAGAAGGATAATAAGACGTATAAAATTAATTTTTAAAACAAGAAAATAAATAAAATAGTATGGGAAAAATTGTAGCCATAGTTGGTAGACCAAATGTTGGGAAATCAACACTTTTTAATCGTTTAACCGAAACAAGAGAAGCCATAATTCATGAAACAGCAGGTGTAACACGTGACCGTCATTATGGTAAAAGTAATTGGAATGGCAAAGAATTTTCAGTTATTGACACTGGAGGTTACATTATGGGTAGTGATGATAAATTTGAAGAAGAAATTCGTAAACAAGTTGCTTTAGCAATTGAAGAAGCCGATACAATTATCTTTTTAGTTGATGTTAAGGATGGACTAACTCCAATGGACGAGGATGTTGCTCAAATGCTAAGACGTTCTGAGAAAAAAGTATTGCTTGTAGCCAATAAGGTAGATAACACTAAAAGAGCATATGACGATGCTGAATTCTATTCCTTAGGACTTGGAGATATTTTTAGCATTTCATCAATAAATGGCTCTGGAACTGGAGATATGCTTGATGAATTAGTTAAGGATTTTGAAATAGAGGAAGAGGAAAACATTGAATTAGGATTGCCTAAAATAACTGTTGTTGGAAGGCCAAATGTTGGGAAGAGCTCTCTTATCAATGCATTAATAGGTCAGGAAAGAAATATTGTTACCAATGTTTCAGGCACAACACGTGACTCTGTAAATACACGTTATAACCTTTTCGGATTTGATTTCATGATTATTGATACTGCAGGAGTGAGAAAAAAAGGTAAAGTTTCTGAGGACATAGAATTTTACTCAGTTATGCGATCAATACGTTCAATTGAAGATAGTGATATATGTATTCTAATGTTAGATGCCTCTGAAGGATTGGAGTCCCAAGACCTTAACCTCTATAGTCTAATTCAAAGAAACCATAAGGGGTTGGTTGTTGTTGTGAACAAATGGGATTTAATTGAGAAAGACACAAACACTTCTAAAGATTTTGAAGCAAAAATCAGAAGAAAAATAGCACCATTTGATGATGTGCCAATAATATTTACATCTGTAACCAACAAACAAAGAATTTTCAAAGTGCTTGAAACAGCAAAAAAAGTTTATGAGAACAGAATACAAAGAATTCCAACTTCAAAACTTAACGAACTAATACTTCCAATTGTTAAAGAACAAAATCCACCACCTGCCTACAAAGGAAAGGTTATCAAAATTAAGTATATTATGCAACTAAAAACTGCTTATCCTCAATTTGTGTTCTATTGCAATTTGCCTCAATATATTAGAGAACCATACAAACGCTATGTGGAAAATAGAATGCGTGAAATTTATGACTTTAACGGAGTGCCAATAACACTTTATTTTAGAGAAAAATAAATAGATAGTTTTTTCATGAATGTAAGATTAGATAAATGGCTTTGGGCGGTAAGGCTCTATAAAACACGTGCTTTGGCAACAGACGCATGTCGTTTAGGGAAAGTTATTTGTGGAGATGTTGCCGCAAAAGCTTCAAGGGAAGTAAAAATTGGTGATAAATATGAAATTAACATAGATCAGTTACATAAAACAATTGAGGTAAAAGATCTATTAAATAATCGTATACCAGCTAAATTGGTTGAAAATTATATGTTAGACCTGACTCCAAAGCAAGAATATGAAAGGATTGAATTTGCAAGAAAATTCGCATATGAAAAAAGAGAGCATGGAGTAGGGCGACCAACTAAAAAAGAGAGAAGAGATATTGAATCATTTAAGGATTAAATCTTAAAATAAAGTTTTTCTTTCTAAGAATTGTGTTTTTATCTCTTTAAAAGGAATTATTATTATTATTATTATTAGCGGATTAATTGTAAGCATATAATATATAGTCTATTATAAAATAGTGAGAATTGAAATTTAATATATATGCTATTTTTTAACAGTTTTATTTTGGTATTGACTGAAAAAGTAGTACTTTTGCACAACCAAATAGGACGCGGGGTGGAGCAGTGGTAGCTCGTCGGGCTCATAACCCGAAGGTCATAGGTTCGATCCCTATCCCCGCAACAAAGGTTAATTATAATTGTTTTGAAAAGGATGACTTCGGTTGTCCTTTTTCTTTTTATATTACTTTCCAATTAGTTTAGTGATAAAAATAGATAGAAAAATTAGATATAAATTAATAAATCACGTAATTTTGCACTTTCTTTTTATAATAATGTGAATATAATATGAGTATAGAACTTAGCGAACAGGAAATATTGCGTCGTCAGGCAGCTGAACAAATGCGTCAATTAGGAATAAATCCTTATCCAGCTCCACTCTTTGAGATTAATGCAAAAACAACAGAAATATTAGAAAAATATCCTAACGATAATTCACTTTTTCAACAGGTGTCAATTGCCGGGAGAATAATGTCTCGTAGAATTATGGGAGCAGCTTCTTTTGCCGTTATTCAAGATGGTGTTGGAAAGATTCAACTCTACATCAAACGCGACGATATTTGCCCAGAGGAAGACAAAACCATGTACAACACTGTTTTCAAAAAATTATTAGATATTGGAGATATTGTTGGCATTAAGGGTTATGTGTTTGTTACTCAAATGGGAGAAACCTCAATTCATGTTAAGGAATTAACTGTTCTCTCAAAATCCATACGACCACTTCCAATTGTAAAAGAAAAAGATGGCGTCCTATATGATGCCTTCACCAATCCAGAACAAAGATATCGTCAACGATACTTAGACCTAATTGTTAATCCAGAGGTTAGAGATGTATTTATTAAAAGAACAAAGATAATAAATACTATGCGTGATTTCTTTAATGAAAAAGGATACCTTGAAGTTGAAACTCCGGTTCTTCAACCAATTCCAGGAGGTGCAGCAGCAAGACCATTTACAACGCACCATAATGCACTCGATATCCCACTCTATCTTAGAATTGCAAATGAATTATACCTAAAACGCCTAATTGTTGGTGGTTTTGATGGGGTTTATGAATTTTCCCGTAATTTCAGAAATGAAGGAATGGATAGAACTCATAATCCTGAATTCACTTGTATGGAAATTTATGTTGCCTTCAAGGATTATTTTTGGATGATGGATTTCACTGAAGAAATGATTGAAAAAGTTGCAATATCAATTAATGGTAAAACAAATATAACAATTGGAGATAAGGAAGTAGACTTTAAAAGGCCATACAAAAGAGTTAGAATGAGCGAAGCTATTTTAGAATACACTGGCTACGACATAACAAAAATGGATGAAAAGGCTTTGTTTGATGCATGTAAGGAAATGGGAATTGAGGTAGATGCCACAATGGGAAAAGGAAAACTAATTGATGAGATTTTTGGAGAAAAATGTGAACATCATTATATTCAGCCAACATTTATATATGATTATCCAAAAGAAATGTCTCCACTAACAAAACAGCATCGCCAAAGTGAAGACCTAACCGAACGCTTTGAGCTATTTGTTAACGGAAAAGAACTTGCAAATGCATACTCCGAACTTAATGACCCAATAGACCAATTAGATCGTTTCCAACAACAACTTAAACTACAAGAAAGAGGAGATGATGAAGCAATGTTTATAGACTACGACTTTGTTAGAGCACTTGAATATGGAATGCCCCCAACCTCAGGAATGGGAATAGGAATAGATCGTCTAACAATGTTTATGACCAATACCCCTTCAATTCAAGATGTACTTTTCTTCCCTCAAATGAAGCCAGAAAAAACAATAGACAACAATAATCAATAGTAGGAAAATTATTGAATATGAATAACAAGGCAAGAACTCCACTAATAGTTGCAATTTCAATAATACTTGGAATAGTTTTGGGCTACTTTATAATTCCAAAACAAGACTCTTCTAACAACTTTTTCAACACCTCCAAATCCCAACTTGCCCAAAAACTTGCCCTAATCATCGAACTTATCGACAATGAATATGTTGATCAAGTTGATATAGATTCAGTCTCAAATAATTTTATTCTTTCATTCCTACAACAACTCGACCCACATTCAACCTACCTGACATCAGAAGAATTCAAAAAAGAACAAGAGTCACTTAAAGGAGGATTTGATGGAATAGGTGTTCAGTTTAGAATAATTTCAGACACCATAGTGGTTATTCAACCAGTAAAAGGAGGTCCTTCCATAAAAGCAGGAATTATGGCTGGAGACAGAATCGTAACAATAAACGATACGATCAGAGCTGGCAAGAAAATTGAAAACGAAGATGTCATGCGACTTCTAAAAGGCAAAAAAGGAACAAGAGTTAAGCTTGGAATCAAAAGAGAGGGAGTTTCAAAACTAATAACATTTGTTGTAAATAGAGAAGAAATTCCAACATATAGTGTTGACTATTACGGAATGATTGACTCAAAAACAGGATATATTAGGCTAAGCCAATTTTCTCAAACCACCGACAAAGAAGTTAATGATGCTCTTCAAAGCCTAAAAAGCAAATCAATGAAACAGTTGGTTTTCGATTTAAGAGGAAATGGAGGAGGATACTTAGAACAAGCATATAAAGTGGCAGATCAATTTCTACCATTAGGCGATTTAATTGTTTACACAGAAGGGAGAAAAAGAGACAGATCTGATTTAGTTGCAACAGAAGGAGGACTTTTTGAGAGAGGGAAATTAATAATTTTAATTGATGAACTATCAGCCTCAGCCTCCGAAATTGTAAGTGGAGCAATGCAAGACAACGATAGAGCAATGATTATTGGCAGAAGAACATTCGGAAAAGGATTAGTTCAAGAACAAAAACTCCTTCCAGATGGTTCAGCCATAAGATTAACCGTATCACGCTACTACACCCCATCAGGCAGAAGCATACAAAGACCATATATATCAGGAGACCCCGACCAGTATTTTGAAGATTTCATACAAAGATACGCAAATATGAGTAAGGGAGACAAAGACACAATTTCACATCCAGACAGTTTAAAATTTAAAACCAAAAAAGGTAGAATTGTTTATGGAGGCGGAGGAATTGAGCCAGATATTGAATTACCTTATTACAACTACAAGAAATCCGAGTTCTATTCACAACTCCTTAAAAAAGGACTACTCTACAAATTCTGTTTCGATTATGTTGATAAGCACCGAAACAGCTTTAAGCAATATTATAGAGGAGAAGATTTTATTAAAGAGTTTAATGTTAGTGAGGCAATGTTTCAACAGATGAACCAGTATGCAGAAAAGAATGGAGTCTCAACCCAGTTGCCAATAGGTAATGACAAGAAAGAAATCCTCCAACTAATGAAAGCATACATTGCACAATCCCTTTTTGAAGACAAATACTATTATTCCATATTCCTACAATTGGACGAAGACCTACAAAAAGCCTTACCCTATTTTTCAAATATCAAATAAATACCAGCCCAAAGCCAACCGAAGTTTAAATATTCTATATCTTACGGATTATTGATTCTTATAATAATTTAGTGCGGGAGTAGGAAATCCCTCACGAAGGATCTTGTTTAGAATCAATTTAATAAGCTTTACAACTCCAAGGATAAGCTTTACAACTCTAATGATAGGCTTTCAAACTATTTTTACTTGATTAAAAACTTGTTCAGATGCACATCTCATAAAAGCTGAGATGTACATCTCAGCATCCCTCAGATGTACATCTCAACACTGCT
>JAQUTD010000051.1 GCA_028709955.1 Bacteroidales bacterium
CTATTAGAACGAACATCAATAATTAGGTATGGTAATTTAGCTAATATTGATAGAATCTCATCAAAAGAGTTTTCGAGTCCAGTTGTATCTCCAAAGGTTATGTATTTAAGATTATCAGGGTCTGACATCCAAGTACTAATAAAAATATAACCTATGCTATCAATAATTCCAGCAAAATTGGAAGTTGTGGTGTTTATTTTTATATCACCCAATATTCCAAAAACATCTTTTAAATTATAATTATACTCTACAACATTCAAATACTTAGTTTCAAATCGTTGACCTTCATATTCAACTGAAAGGTGTGAATCTTCAGCTATTCGTAGGGCCTTAACCATTTTTATTGCAAATGCAGAACTTGATTTACTATTTTCTAATTCGTTTCTGTTTTGTTTAATCACCTCATTCCAGTCTATTCCTTTTGTTGATGCATATGAATATTCTTTTGGGAAAAACTTAATAAACTCCTTATACGCCTTCTTGTTTTGTTTGGCCTGCTTTTGATCCTTACTATATGATTTTGTTTTGAACATCAATTCATCAGGATTCAATATTGTTCCAGAACTGTTTGAAAACCCTTTAGGAAAAGCTTGATTCAAAACAAGTGAATAAATTTTGTTTTCATAAAGTTTAGCTGGGAGAGAAAGAGTTCTTGAATCAATCCATTTTGGTTTTCCTATAAGTTCAGGAAGGTTTGGAGAATTACTAAAAGTCATCCCCTTATTCATATCTTGGTCAAATCTAATAATTATATCAAATACACCAGTGTCAACTTCACAATTTCCAAATTCAGGAACAGAGCTAATTATTTTTGGAGGAGATAATAAATTCTGAGCAAAAGTCATAGAACAAATTAATGTTGCAAATACTAAATATATTAATTTTCTCTTCATACTATTTTATTATTATTTCTTCTTATTCCAATATCGAGGATTTATCCAATCTTTATTTCCTTCTAAAATTTTCATCAGTGTTTTTATTTTCTTTATCAATCTTTTCTTTCTTGTTCCATAATCTTTTATTTCAACCCTTACCATATTCCCATTATTTTCCAAAACTATTGCTTCTATTCTTGTTTTTTCTGGCTTTAGAAACCATTGACGGTAATATTCTATTTCTCTCCATAAAATATCTCCTTTTTTATATGAGTCTATACTTTGGATTCTATTCTCCATTAATTGTCCTTTTTCGAATATTAACTCAATTTTATTTGATGGAATTTTATTATAATCATCTATTAGGAAAAAATATTTTGGATTTAAGTAAAAGCGGAAAAAATCATATCGCATCAATGTATCAGAATACCAATCTGCCAATATTAGCCCTTCAATTAGAGTTGGAGTATAATTGATAGTCTTAAAATAATTTAATAAATCTAATTTTTCTTCTGATGTATCTGCTTTTTGTACTTCTACTAAAAAAAGTTTATTGTCAATAATCTTCCATGTAGCAAGGTATCCTCGATAACATGCAGTATGAGGAAAACCATAATCTCCATACTTAAATGGTGATTGTTTGACTTTTAGCTTGAGTTTTAGTTTCTCTAATGGAAATGTTTTGAGAAAAAAAGTATCATTCTTAATAATAAGCAAATCCGAAAACTGCTCAGTTGCAGAAACTTTAGTAATAGAAATGAATAAAATTATGATTAATAAAATACTTTTTCTCATTATAATTTATTATTCTTACTTATCAATTAATCATTAAGAAATCAGTAATTACGTTTAGCAAATTAATATTGTGAATAAAAATAAAATCTAAAACTTATATTATCAACTAAAAGTAAATCTCTGTAAATTGAATATAGAGCCAATAGAAAAGTTAAACATGCAAATGTAAGAATTATTTTTTTAAATATTAATCGATAAGAAATAAATCATAAACTGCATATTCTGAAAAAGAGTTATTTTTGGAATAGGAAAATAGAATTTGATTATTAAAATTTAATCAATACTAAATATTGAAAAATACATTTATATCGATTTTTCTTTTGTTATCCCGCTAGGATTCGAACCCAGAATAAATGAACCAGAATCATCTGTGTTACCATTACACCACGGGACATCTTTAATACGAAAAAGTCAAAGTATATTATTAACTTTGACTTTTATTTGTGTTATCCCGCCAAGGCTCGAACTTGGAATGTATGAACCAAAATCATATGTGTTACCATTACACCACGGGACATTCTCATTATTGAGGTTGCAAAAGTAATACATTTTTCTAAATAGACAAAATTTTTTCTATTTTTTTGACTTCTTTTTAGTGTTTACTTCTCTTTAGTGTTCTTTTGTTTAGCTATTATATATTGAAAATGAAAATTTTCATACCTTTGCACAAAGTAATTAATATTTTTATGCAATCTGAAAAGATTATTGAAATAAATAACCTAAGAATTTCTTTTCTTAGACAAAAACAATGGTTTGAAGTTGTTAAGGGAATTAGTTTTTGTGTAAATAAAGGAGAAATTGTTGGTTTGGTTGGTGAAAGTGGCTCTGGGAAAAGCGTTTCTTCTTTGTCTATTATGGGGCTTTTACCTGAAAAATACTCTAAAATTAATGGAGGGAATATTCTCTTTTATGATAAAGAAAACAAAAAAACTATTGATATAGCTAGTTTAGATGAAAAACACCATCAACTATATAGGGGTAAAAGAATTGCTATGATTTTTCAAGAGCCAATGACAGCTCTTAACCCTGTTCAAAAATGTGGTAATCAAGTTTTAGAAATTGTTTGTATTCACAATAATAACCTAACTAAAAAACAAGCTAAAAATAGGGTTTTAGGACTTTTTAAAGAAGTATTGCTCCCCGATATTGAAAGAATTTACGATAGTTATCCTCACGAACTTTCGGGGGGGCAAAAGCAAAGAGTTATGATTGCTATGGCTATAAGCTGTAATCCTGATTTATTGATTGCAGATGAGCCTACTACTGCATTAGATGTTACTGTTCAAAAAACCATTTTAGATTTATTAAAATCATTACAAGAGAAATATGGAATTGGAATTTTGTTTATTACTCACGATTTAGGAGTTATAAAACAAATTGCAGATAGAGTTATAGTATTATATAGGGGTGAGATTGTTGAGCAAGGTGAAGTTAATGAAGTATTCTTCCATCCAAAAAAATCATATACTAAAGGTCTTATTGCCTCTCGTCCTCCAATTAATGAAAGGCCTAAACATCTACTGACCGTTTCTGATTTTTTAAATAACGATTCTCCTTATTGTGAATTAGTTTCATCTGAAAAAAGAAAAGAAAACCATCAACATCTTTATTCTCAAGAGCCTTTATTGAATGTTAAAGATTTAATTGTAGAATATGTTGTTGAGAAAAATTTGTTTGGAAAAATTATTAAAAAAGTAGTTGCTGTAAATAAAGTTAGCTTTGATGTTTATAGAGGGGAAACCTTAGGCTTGGTTGGAGAGAGTGGCTGTGGAAAAACAACAATAGGAAGATCAATATTGCAATTGATTGAAGCCTCCAGTGGACAAATAGAATTTGAAGGGACTATGCTTAATGAAATTAATGGCCAAAGACTTAGACATATTAGAAAGAAAATCCAAATTATTTTTCAAGATCCCTACTCATCTTTAAATCCTCGTTTGCCAATTGGTCAAGCAATTCAAGAACCTATGCAAGTTCATAACCTATATAATTCAAATAAAGAAAGAAAAGAAAAGGTCTTAGAATTATTGGAAAAAGTTGGGTTGGAGAAATCCCATTATAATCGCTATCCACATGAATTCTCCGGAGGACAACGTCAAAGAATTGGCATAGCCCGCTCCTTAGCATTAAACCCTGAAATTATAATTTGTGATGAAAGTGTTTCGGCATTAGATGTTTCTGTTCAAGCTCAGGTTCTAAATTTAATTAACGATTTAAAACGAGATTTTGGCTTTACTTGCATTTTTATTTCACATGACCTTTCTGTTGTAAAATATATGTCGGACAGGATGATTGTTATGCAAAGTGGTAATATTGTTGAATATGGAGAAGCTGATAGTATATATTCAAACCCTCAAACAGCCTACACAAAAAGACTTATCTCAGCAATTCCTCAATAATTATTGCCAAATTCAGGAAATTTCCTATATTTGCAGTTTACAAAATGCCCTATTCTGTTGTTTAGGGTTATGTTGAACGAATAACTATCTTTATGCTGAATGTAGATGTAAGCTCTGAAATTGGACAATTAGAGGGAGTAATATTACATAAACCTGGTATTGAAATTGAACAAATGGTTCCAGAAACCATTGAGGCTTGTTTATATAGTGATTTGCTAAATCTTAATATTGCTCAAAAGGAATACTATTATTTTCAACAAGTATTATCCAAATGGACAAAAACATATCAAATAATTGATATCCTTACTGAAATTTTAAAGGACACTAATGTCAAATTATCATTAGTAAATAAAATCTTGGAGAAAGAAGACAAGGAATATTTATCCGAAGATTTGCTTTCATTAGATGCAAAAGAATTAGCAAAAATACTAATTGAAGGCAAGCCTAATATTTTGGATCCTCTCTATAATTTGTTTTTTACTCGTGATGCATCTTCAACTATTTATAATCAAGTATTAATTCACTCAATGCAATTTGAAGTGCGTTCGAGAGAGAGTATAATTATGGATTATATTTTCAAACATTATTTCAAAGCCGAAACAATATGTCTTCGGTCCCACTCTCCAAAAGCAAACACTGAAGGAGGTGATGTTTTAATTGCAAGAGATGATGTAATGCTTTTAGGCCAGGGGATGAGAAGTAATAAAAAAGGTCTTGAATTTTTAATTAAACATTTCTCTGAAACAAAGTCAAAATTTAATATTTTAATTCAACATCTTCCATTTTCTCCTGAATCATTCATTCATTTAGATATGGTATTTACTATGTTGGATAAAAATAAATGTATGGTTTACGAACCCTTAATTGTTAAAAACAATGATGGTTTTGAAGTAAGTCATATTGAAATTGACAACGGAAAAATCACTTACCACGAAAAGTCTAATTTTATGAAAGGCATGAAAGATTTAGGATTTGATCTTGAACCAATAAAATGTGGTGGGAACAATAGATTATACCAAGATAGGGAGCAATGGCACTCTGGTGCTAATTTCTTCTGCTTAGGGGAAGGAAAAATAATTGGTTATTCAAGAAACTCAAATACAATTGATGCGTTAAATAACTCGGGTTTTGAAATTTTGAAAGCCGAAGATATTTGCAATGACAAAGTAAATATGAAAGACTATAATAAATTTGTTGTAACTATTGATGCCGCAGAACTTCCTCGAGGTGGTGGTGGTGCAAGATGTATGACAATGCCAATAAAAAGAAGCAAAGTAAGTTGGTAACTCAATTAGTATAGTTGATTGGATAAAGATATCATATAACAAAGAAATTAATATATAATAATTAACATTTAGAATAAATGAAAAAGTATTCGTTAATAAACAACATCTTGGGTTGGGTTGTATTCCTAATTGCAAGCATAGTTTACTTAATTACTGCAGAACCTACTGCATCGTGGTGGGATTGTGGAGAATATATTGCTACTGCATACAAATTACAAGTAGGACATCCACCAGGGGCGCCAACATTCCAGTTATTTGGAAAAATCTTCTCTCTTTTTGCGGCAGGTGACGTAACAAAAGTTGCTTATATGGTAAATGCATTAAGTGCCATATGTAGTGGTTTCACAATTCTATTCCTTTTCTGGACTATTACCATGTTTGCAAAAAAATTAGTTGCAAAAGGAAAAGAAATTTCAACAGCACAAACAATAGCAATTTTAGGTAGCGGAGTTGTTGGAGCATTAGCTTACACTTTCTCCGACACGTTTTGGTATTCAGCAGTTGAAGGTGAAGTTTATGCAATGAGTTCATTTTTCACAGCCTTAGTTTTTTGGGTAATTTTAAAATGGGAAAGTCAAGCCGACGAAAAACATAGCCTAAGATGGATAATTCTTATAACATTTTTAATTGGAATTTCAATCGGAGTCCATCTTCTTAATTTACTTGCAATTCCTTCAATGGCTTATGTGTTTTATTTTAAGAAATATCCAAATACAAACAAAAAAGGATTTATATGGGCAGGACTTCTATCAATAATAATTGTTGGTGTAGTTCTTTATTTTATAGTTCCTATGATTGTAGCTTTGGCTGGAAAATTTGAAATTTTCTTTGTCAACTCAATTGGAATGCCATTCAATTCTGGAACAATAATTTTCTTTGCGCTACTTATTGGCTTAATTATTTGGGGACTAAAATATTCTAAAGAAAAAGTAAAACCACTATTAAACACCATTGTACTATCTTTTCTTTTCCTATTAATAGGGTACTCAACATTCTTTATTTTAGTTATTCGTGCAAATTCTAATACCCCAATTAATGAAAATGCACCAAAAGATGCAGTTGGATTATTAACATACTTAAATAGGGAACAATATGGTGATACACCTTTGCTTTATGGACAATACTATACTGCACAACCAACAGCAATGGAGGAAGGTTCTCCAAAATATATTAAAGACAAAGTTAATAAAGAATATATTAAGGTTAAGTCAGGTGGAAAATACGAGTTTGCAGCAAACGACTGCACAGTTTTCCCAAGAATGTATTCAGCAACCGAGCAAAAACACATAACTTACTATAAATATTGGGCAGGAATTGAAAGTGATAGAAAACCTACTTTTTCCGAAAATTTAAAATACTTCTTCCGTTATCAAGTAAACCATATGTATTTGCGCTACTTTATGTGGAATTTTGTAGGAAGACAAAACGATATTCAAAGCTTTGGAGTTAATCATTCTAATTTTGACCCTGAATCAAATGCAACAAAAGATGTTATTAATGGCAACTGGCTATCGGGCATTAAATTTATTGACCAAATACGCTTAGGACCTCAAAATAACCTTCCAAAAGCAATGGCAAATAACCCTGCAAGAAACACTTTATTCTTTTTACCATTATTGCTTGGAATTGCTGGTTTAATATATCAATTTAAGAAAGATAAAAAAAATGGATTTGTAGTTTTTCTACTTTTCTTTATGACAGGACTCGCAATTGTTCTATACCTAAATCAACATCCAACCCAACCAAGAGAACGTGACTATGCTTATTCTGGATCCTTCTATGCTTTTGCAATATGGATAGGATTGGGAGTTTATGCATTATATGATTGGTTGAGCAAAGTAAAAATTTCGGAAAATGTTAAAGCAATTGGAGTGACAACAATATGTATTGTTGCTGTTCCTGTTCTTATGGCATCTCAGGAATGGGATGACCATGACCGTAGTGAAAGATATATTGCAAGAGAATTTGCAAGAAACTATTTAGAAAGCTGTGAGAAAGATGCAATTCTAATAACATTTGGAGATAACGACACCTTCCCTCTTTGGTATATTCAAGAAGTTGAAGGAGTGCGTCCAGATATTAGAATACTTAACTTCACACTCTCTGGAATGCATTGGTATGTAGAACAACTCTACAACAAAGTTTACGAATCAGAAAAATGTCCATTCACCCTACCAAAAGAGTTCTACCGACTTGGATTAGACCTAACCCTTGTTTACCCTGAAAACGACCAACCTGTTGAGTTGAAAGATGCATTAAAAAGAATGACAATTGACCCAAAAACAACAACATACGATGATAAAGGGGATTCTATAAAGGTTATGTTATCAAATAATCTAACAATCACTTCGGGAGAAAATCAATTCACCTTTACCATTCCTGTGGATTCAAGACAAGGGATGAAACAACTCCAAAGAAATGAATTAATGCTATTAGATATTCTTGGAACAAATATGTTTAAACGCCCTATCTACACAATGAGTCCTTCATATTTCACCAGCCTAATTCCAAACATAAACGATTATATTCAACAAGAAGGATTAGTATTTAGAATTATGCCAACAAAAGAAAGAGGAAATATTGCAACAAGCAAAACCTATAATCTTTTTATAAATAAATTTAATTGGGGTGGAATAAACAATCCAAAAACTTATCTTGAAGATGCTGTTTCAATTAACAACTCAAGAAATATGCGTCAACAACATATGTTATTATCAAAAAACCTCCTATCAAATGGAGATAAAGCAAAAGCATCTAAGATATTAGATAAGGCTCTTGTTGAATTTCCTTCATCAAAACTCTATTTTGATAAATATGATATGCAATTAGCTGCACAATTTTGTGAGGTTGGAAACAGGAAAAAAGGAGAAGAAATTTTTAATCAAATTGCTGATCATTACATAAGTGAGGTTAAATACTATAATCTATTTAAAGGGAAAAAGTCTAAGAATGTTGCAAGTTTAAAAACTGAATCTCTTCAAATTCTCGGATTACTTCATTCCTATGCAAAAGATTATAATTTCCCAACCCTACAAACAAAACTCAAATCAATTCCTGAAATGGAACAAATATTAGGAATTTATGAATTGCAAAATGAATATAATGAATTAGTTTCTAAAGTTAATGCGGCAATTGAAATGGTTCGTTCGGGCAACAAAGAACAAGGAGCTAATCAAATGCTATCATCACTTGGCTCCTTAGAAAAAATGCTTAATTCTCAATCCCAAGAGTTATATGGTAGGGGTGCAGAACTTCTTATGTTTTTATATTCAAATGCAGTAAATTCTCAACTTAAAACTGTTGAAGAAAAAATAATTTCAAATCCGTTATTTATGAAAGTTGTTCAAGAAGCAATGGCTCAACAACAAGCTCAAATGCAAGCCCAACAAGGTCAACAAGGACAGCCAAACACAAGTATACCAGGAGTTAATTTATAAATAAAGTGTTAGATAAACATACAAAAGACTAATAAAGGAAATAAGATGAATATTGAGGTTTTAAAATCCAAAATACATAGAGCAGTTGTAACTCGTGCCAATCTTAATTATATTGGAAGTATAACAATTGATGAGAATTTAATGGATGCATCAAATTTGATTGAGAACGAAAGAGTGTATATTTTTGATATTAATAATGGTGAGAGATTTGATACTTATGTTATTAAGGGAGATAGAGGCTCAGGAGAAATTGGAATTAATGGAGCAGCAGCAAGAAAGGTTCAAATAGGCGACTTAGTGATAATTGTATCCTATGCCTCTATGGATTTTGAACAAGCAAAAACGCACACTCCTACGGTAATATTTCCTCAAGACAACAAAGTAATTTAGTTACTAACAGTAATTAAATAAAATTTGATGAAGAGAGCAATTAGATTAGTTATATTCCTAACCATAGGATTAGGTTTTATATGGTGGTTTGTGTCAAAGCTTACTTCCGAGGAATTAAATCAACTATTTGTTTCATTGTCAGAGGCTAACTATTTTTGGTTCACATTAGCAATTCTAATAAACATATTTAGTTCCTATATCAGAGCATTACGTTGGCAACAACTAATTAATCCTATGGGATATTACCCAAAAATACTACCAACTTTTCTGGCAGTAATGTCAGGCTACTTAGCAAATTTAGCCATTCCTCGATTAGGGGAAATACTTCGTTGCGGACTAATAAGCAAAAGTCAAAAAATACCATTTGAAAAAGCAGTAGGAACAGTTTTGGTTGAAAGAGCGGTGGATACCATTATTTTTTTACTAATCTTTCTTCTCGGTCTAATGGTAGAATTTAGCTACATAAAAGACTACCTCTACAACAATTTCAATCAAGTTATCTCATTCCAAAAAATAAAATATCTAATTGTCATTTTCATCATTTCAGTTATTTTAGCAATCTTCATTATATTTATTCTTAGAAAAAAAATTGTAGAAACAAAGTTATACAAAAAAATCAAACACATACTATTAGGTTTCCTTGAAGGCATTAAATCAATCTTCAAACTAAAAAATCCCCTACTCTTTATCTTCAACTCATTATTTATTTGGTTTATTTGGATTCTTGGAGCATATGTAATCTTTCTATGTTTTCCAGAAACTATGCACCTGTCGTTTAAAATTGCCTTTATAGCAACAATTTTAGGAGCAATTGGACCAATAGTAACACCAGGAGGAATTGGAATATTTCCAGCCATAATTGCAGAAACACTTCTAATGTATGGAATAATAAAACCAGTTGGATATGCAGCAGGATGGCTACTTTGGATAGTTTCTCAAATAGGAATTTTAATTTTTGGACTAATCGGATTTATTTATTTCTCAAAAACTAAGAAAAAAGATGAAACAAATTGAAGAGATAAAAAATAAAATTTATACACTTGAAAACTTACAATGTAAGGTTAAAGAGTGGACAAAAGAAAACAAGAAAATCGTTTTCACAAATGGTTGCTTCGACATCATTCATAAAGGACATATAGACTACTTAGCAAAAGCCAAAGACTTAGGAGATATACTAATAATTGGACTTAACACCGACTTGTCAATAAGCACAATAAAAGGAAATTCACGCCCTATCCAAGACCAAGAATCAAGAGCTATAATATTAGCCTCAATGCAATTTGTTGATGCAATAGTTTACTTCTCTGACCCTACCCCCTACGAACTTATAAAAGCAATTAAGCCAGATGTTTTAGTTAAGGGTGCGGACTACAAACCAGAGGAAATAGTTGGCTACGATATAGTGAAAGCCAACAAAGGAGAAATAATAACCCTAACCTACCTTGAAGGCTATTCTACAACAAACATAATAACAAAAATTCATTCAGAAAAGTAATAACTTTCTAATCTATAGCATAAAGAGGGATATTAGTCATCCATGATTCTTCTTTATAATCAGATAATGATGTTCTAATTGCTTTTTTGGGGTTATATTTATTACAAAATAATTGGAAACTCTTAGCTTTTAAATTCTCATGTGCCTTAACTTCAATAGGTATAATTTCTCCATCTTTCTGAATTAGAAAATCAACTTCATAAGAACTTCCATCATTTGTCCAATATCCAATATAAATTGTAATATTAACTCTAAGCTGTTGCATAACATATTGTTCAGTTAAAGCACCCTTGAATTCTGTAAAAATTTTATCTCCTTCAATTATTGTTTTAACATTTAAATCAGCCATAGCTCCAAGAAGTCCAACATCAAGTAAGAACAACTTAAAAGCAGATAAATCTTGATAAGCAATTAAAGGCATTCCTGGCTTTGAAACCCTATTAGTTTTTAATAATAACCCACATTCAATTAACCACTCAATAGCTAATTCAAAATCTTTAGCCCTTGAGCCTTCTTTAATTACTCCATAGATAAATTTCTTATTTTCTTTTGCTAATTGAGAAGGAATACTTTGCCAAACCATTCTAATTCTTGGGACTATTTCTTTTGGTGCATGCTTTGAAAAATCCCCTTCATAAGATTTTAATATTCTATTTTGTATCTTACGTACTAAATTCCAATCCTTAGTCTTAGCATAAGCATCAACAACTTCTGGCATACCACCAACATAAAAATAAAAACGCAAGTAATCCTTCAATTTTTCTTTAAACACAGATAATACTTCCCATTTCTTTTCTTTTATAACATCAACCAAGTTATCCTCATTTAAAGCCAATAAAAATTCAGAAAAAGACAAAGGTCTTAAATCCATAAAATCAACCTTACCAACAGGATAGGAAACATTATTAAGCAAACCCATCCCTAATAAAGAACCAGCAGCAATAATATGATATTGAGGGGCATTTTCACAAAAATACTTTAATGAAGTAATACCTCCTTCAACAGATTGAATTTCATCAAAAACAATAAGAGTATTATCAGCAGTGATTGTAGTATTAGAGTAGATTTGAAGAATAGTTATAATTCTATCAATATCAAAATCATTAACAAATATATCTTTTAGAGTAATTGCTTCTTCAAAATTAATATATACTAGTTTATCGTAAAAAGTATTTCCAAACTCCTTCAATAACCAAGTTTTCCCAACTTGACGAGCTCCTCTTAAAACAAGTGGTTTTCGGAAATTACTTTCCTTCCATTCCTTTAATTCATTAATTTTTTCCCTAAACATAAGCATTTAAATTAATTATGCTGCAAATATACATTTTTTCGGACGAATAATCCTAATTTTTAACACTTTTTCGGACGAATAATCATAGTTTGCCTACACTTTTTCGGACGAAAACTGAGAAAAGAATATAAATATAGCATGAATAATATATTTAGAATTCAAATAAATTGTTTAATTTTGAAGCATTAAAACATATATTTATGAAAGAAGACTTAAAAATAGAGCAAATTGATTTCAGTAAAGAAGAATTGGACGAAGAATATATTAACTGTATTTTTATCAATTGTGATTTTACTCAAATAAAAATGGGAAGTACCTATTTTGAAGATTGTAGTTTTGTTTCATGCAATTTTAGTCTAACAAAAATTAATAATACTAACTTTCATAATGTTAAATTTATTGAATGTAAATTGACAGGAACAGATTTTTCTAAGTCTAATCCATTTTCATCCTTCTACTTTGAAAAATCAAATCTTCAATACTCAAACCTATCAGGAATGAAGTTAAAAGGGACAAAATTCATTCAGTGTGACCTACAAGAATCAAACATAGAAAACTCTAACCTAACATCTTCAATTTTCAAGGAATGCAATCTACTTAGAACATTTTTCAATAAAACAAACCTTGAAAAATCAGATTTAAGCACTTCCTATAATTTCATCATAGACCCACAACAGAATAATCTCAAAAATGCAATCTTCTCAAAACAAAACTTAGAAGGATTACTACTTGCTTTTGGAATTAAAATCATTGACTAACAAGGCAATTAATCAATAATTTACATTTGTTGATCAATTGTAAAAAGAGTTTTGGTGTTTAAATCAAAAACAAAAAGTTGTACATAATCTTCATTTTCATCCTCAAAAACAATTGAATAATAGGTATTAGGTTTATGAATTAGAGCTTTAATTTGTTCAATTTTAATATAAAGTTCCGAATCAAAAGCCTTATAATCAATAATTTTTGAAAGAGGTTCCATAAAACTTGAGTCAATAGGAATTTTGTCCCATTTTATAGATTTGTCCTTATAATTAAATTCAGTTGAAGAAGTAAGATTAGCCTTAAAATCAGCAATCGTTTTATCCGATAATTTATACTCTTCTAAAACCATCCCTTCACCTTTCAAACCACCCAACTCATCATAAATTGTTTTACTTTCAACCTCAACATTTTCAACACCAAGGATTGAAGGAAGTTCATCCTCAAAAAAATAAGTAGAACAACCAACAAAGGAAATTGATATAATTAATAACAAAATCCAGTTTAATTTTCTATTTTTCATTGTTTTAATATTAAATTGTTAATAAAATAAG
>JAQUTD010000154.1 GCA_028709955.1 Bacteroidales bacterium
CCTAAGAGGTTTTATTTTTTCTTGGTTGTTATCTTTATTTTTTCTTTAGGTAACTCTACCGATACCCTGCTTTTGATTAAGACCTATGAAACAGGAATTGACAAGGCTTATATTCCTTTTATTTATATGATATTTAACACTGTTTCTGTTTTTCTTGCCATTCCCATAGGTAAGCTTTCGGATAGGATTGGTCGTGAGAAGCTTATTATCGCTGGCTTTGGGGTTTATGCCATTGTGTATTTCTGTTTTGGTAGTTATAATTCGATTAATATATTTCTAATCCTTTTTGTTCTTTATGGGCTTTATAGTGCTTTGACTGATGGTAGCCAAAAATCTATGGTATCAGACCTTGTTGGTTGTGATTTAAAGGGTACTGGATTTGGGATTTACCATGCCGTTATTGGAATTACCCTTTTGCCTGCAAGCATTATTGCTGGTTATCTTTACGATAATGTTGGTTCCAAAGCCCCTTTCTATTTTGGAGCAATTATGGCACTCTGTGCAACTTGTTTAATGATTGGTTTTACAATATTTTCAAAAAAGAAAAGAAAAAATTTATAAGATAATGAATTGGTTATGCCTTTTTTCAAACTGCAAATAGAAAAATATTGATAAAATAGGAAAAAATAGAAATAAGTTTTACATTTGCACTTACCTTTTGGAAAAAATTATTGTTATAGTAATTATAATAGTAAGCCAAAAAATTATTAATTAATACTCCAAAGTCATGAAAAAGTTATTATTCTTTTTATTAATGTTCTGTTTTATTAATGTTGCTTTCTCTCAATGTCCACAACCAACAAACTTAATCATTACCGACTATACCACTAATTCCTTAACTCTTACTTGGACTCCAGGTGATTCAACGCAAAGTTCATGGGAACTCCAATATTCTCTTTCCGACTCAACATTCTCAAACTATACGTCTTTGTTTACTATTTCCCCAATATTTGGATTAACTGGCTTAACTCAAAATGTTACATATTATTTTAGAGTAAGGGCAATTTGTGGTAATTATATGAGTGGTTATTCTAATTATGTGTTCATTCCAACAGTTGCTTGTGAACCTCCATATAACGAAATAATATCTAATATTACTTCAACAAGTGCAGTTTTAAACTTTTCATCTTCAAATCCTGCTTTCAATAGTTGGGAATTAGGATATAGAGAAGACGATAATAACACTTCTTACACTTTTATTACAATAGACACCAACTATTTTGAATTTGAAAACCTACAACCAAATAAAAGATACATTTACTACCTAAGAACTAGATGCGGCGATGAGCTTTCTACAATTAGTAGTACTTATTATTTTACAACCGCTCCACTAAACTTGAATGTGTTAAATAATAATAAGACTTTCTATACCTGCGGAGAATATATTTTTGATGATGGTGGAGATATTGGGGATCATGGTAATAACTATTCTTACTCTGTCACTCTATGCCCTACAAATAATGCAAATCATACTAAAAGAATGTCTCTAAGGTTTAATGAATTCTCTTTAGGAAGTGGGGATAATATGAATTTGTATAGTGGAGATAATTATATTAATGTTGAGGGAATTTCTACTTTCACCAATACTTTCCTAAACGGAAAAACAGTCTACTCAGATATTAATGACACCTCAGGCTGTATTAGAATTATTTTTAATACAAATCCAACAGCCTCTTCTACTGGATTTCTAGCCTACGCTTCATGTGTTGACAGATGTCAAATCCCTTTAGCTGATTTAGATACTTTCTATGCTAAGATAGATAAAAACACTTATTACAATACCTACTCCTTTAAATACATTACTGATTCTTCTCAATCTATTCCAACCCAATATAGAGTAATTGACTATTGTGAAGGGGATAAAGTAATTTTGTATCCTAAACCTCAGTTCCCTGAAAATGGAAATTCATATTACCAAAACCCTTCAAACTGCATATATTATTGGTCTTTTGGAGATGCAACCTATGACACAACTCGATATCAAAACAATCAAACAACCCACCAATGGTCAGATGTTGGAATATACAATATTAATTTAATGGTTGTTGATACAAATAGAAATCGTTTGAATGGACATGGTTGCCATAGTTCAAACCCAATAAATACAATTGTGAGAGTTTCTAAAAATCCTATTAAAAGCTTTGATTTTCTACCAAACATGTGTTCTGGACAACCTTTTACTTTGAATGCTGGATATGATGAAAATAATATATTAGTGCTTGACACTGTTGGAATTAAATACTCTCCTTTGTTTAAAGATGAAGACGTTTTGTTAATTCCAGAAATAGGATATCCTGCTTCTAGGCTCGAATTACCTTTAAATGTCTCCGGTCATTCTCCCTCCTCACTTATTGGATCAAGTGCTGATATAATATCCTGCTGCGTTAATATAGAACATTCATTCTTAGGAGATTTAAATATAATTCTTCAATGTCCTAATGGTCAACAAGCATTATTAAAATCATACAATAATGGATATTCAGGTTTTTACTTAGGGATTCCTTATGGTGGCAATAATCATAATGGATATGATGATAGAAATTATGCTAATAACACAAGTGTGCCTGGTGCTGGTTGGACCTATTGTTTTTCAGATGTAAAAGCCCTTGCCAGCAGTCCAATTCTTAACAATTGTAATAGAGTTTCTGCCTCTGATGCATCTGTATTAGCCTATAACTGCACCACTTGTGACTCAACAAACAAAAACACAGCCTCAACATACTACAAACCAGAACAAAACTTTAATTCATTAATTGGATGTCCAAAGAATGGTGAATGGAAAATAATTGTTGAAGATTCCTGGATACAAGATAATGGTTTCGTCTTTTCGTGGGAGTTGGAATTAAATCCTACGGGCAATGAAGGTTATTTATATCAAGTTAA
>JAQUTD010000155.1 GCA_028709955.1 Bacteroidales bacterium
TTCAAACTTTGTTGGAGGAAGAGATTAGAGCTGTTAAGTTTGAGGAGGAGTGGACTTATAATGAACAAAATATGCTGATAAATAAAAGAGTTGTAGGTTATAATCCAATAATTACAAGAGATTCAATTATGCTTCTTGAAGATGAATTGGTTCCTAAGGAATCTTTTCGCTTTGAGCTTGGCTGGATTTATCCTACTCAAAAACCACAGCTTAAGGATACTCTTTGTGTTGTTAGAAATATTCATTTTACAATTCCTATCTATAATAAAAAGCCTTATCACTGGTGGGACAGTCATTTGGAACCTGAATATTCTATTCCTTATTTTGAATTATATATGAAAAAGGCTGAAGAAGGTTCGATTAAGGTTTATGCTCAGCCAAGTTCAACAGAAAGCTATACAAAACAGGAAATTTTAAAACGTAAGCAATTTGAAATGATGGTTACTATTGATTCTCAGGATAAATATGGTAACACAATTGAAAAAGATACTATTGTGAAGGGGAATTATAATACTGATAATATAGATTATTTGCGTTTTGGTGATGAGTGGTATTTTGATCGTCCTTCCCTGCAATTTGTTAAGAACGTAAACTATATTTCTCCAATGATTCAAATTATTGGACTTGACGGCAATTTGCGAGGTTTGATGCCAATTTATTATTTAAGGAGGAGATAGAGAAATGAGAAAAATAGTTGCATTATTAATAATATCATTTATATCTCTGGTTGGCTTTGCTCAAGAATATAATTATTCCATTGAACACGAATATAATAAGGTTGGAGTATTTAATCCTGAGTGGGAGATTTACAACAGCATTAACCCAAATAAATTTGAACATATTACAGGGTATTATAGGGAGGAATTGGCTAAGGCAATACTTAATGGAGTTGGTAATAAGCAGGTTAAAATCTATGATATTCGAAAGAGAGAAATAAGCCTGGATACTGTAATAAAAAGAATAATTGATTTTGAAGAAAGAGAATTTGGGAATAAATTGAAGAAAGATTCTGTTTTCAAATTTATATATCCATTTATTTCTGCATATTATTTTGAAGAATTTATTAGATACGACTATAAAACCTTAGCTCTGGAGAAGAATGTTAAGGCATATTGTCCAACACTTGTACGATATAGAAGCTTTAGTGATGAAAAGATAGACACTCTTGAGCTTCAACTGTTTTGGATATTTCCTGAGCAAGAGAATATTGAGCAATCAAAACAAGATAATAAAAAAGAGAAACCAGAAATAATAAATATTCCAGATATTGTAATTTCACTTCAAAAACTAAAATATCCTGTTCAAAATCCCTATTCCAACACAATTTTCACAAAGGCAAAAAATAAAGATGCATCTATTTTCAAGGCAGATGGAACAAGATTTAAGGCACCAAAGGAAATTGATGATTTGTTTGTTATAAAGAAAACAATGCTTTTTGAGAATGATCAAACAGGGCTTGAAGAAAAAATTGAGGTTGTGAGTGATATAACTCCTGAAGATATTAATAATATTAGAATTGCAGAACTTTGGAGCATTGACAGGCAAAGCCTGCAAATATTTAAGAAAGTAAAATATATAATTCCCCTACTCGACCAAGACGATAGAGGATACCAACAACTTGGAATTAGAATACAATGAACAATAAGCTCTCTCTAAAAGAACTAAACAGAATTAGCGTTGAAGAATTTAAGGAAGCAGAAAAGCTGCCATTAGTTATTGTTTTGGACAATGTTAGAAGTATGAATAATGTTGGTTCTGTTTTTAGAACCTCAGATGCTTTCGTTGTTGAAAAAATATATCTTTGTGGAATAACTCCAAAACCTCCTCATAGAGAAATAAACAAAACTGCCTTAGGAGCAACGGAAACAGTTCAGTGGGAATATACCTCAACAACTCAAGAAGCAATTAGTGACTTAAAACAAAAAGGATATAAAATATACAGCATAGAACAGGCAACAAACAGTGTAAAACTAAATGAGTTTGTTCCTGTCAAAAATTCAAAGATAGCAATTGTGATGGGAAATGAAGTTGATGGAGTTGATCAAGAAATTATAAACCTGTCAGATTCAGTTATTGAGATACCACAATATGGAACAAAACACTCATTAAATATATCAGTAACTACGGGTATAGTTGTATGGCATTTGTTTAATTGTATAAAAGAATAGAGAAAAAAATAAGAAAAAATTTGGTGGAAAAGAAAAACATTGTATCTTTGCACTCGATTTTAAGGGAGACCTTATAAGAAATGGTTCGGTAGTTCAGTTTGGTTAGAATACATGCCTGTCACGCATGGGGTCGCGAGTTCGAGTCTCGTCCGGACCGCCAAAGAAAAGTGAAAACAAATATAAAGAGTCTTAATCTAGGACTCTTTTATTTTTTGTAACAATAGGAATAGAAATTTTACGTTCTATACAAATACTTATCTATGGGCTTGACTTGGTTTTGACAGCAAGGTTGATGGATACGTAAGCATGCAGGCACAGGTAACAAATGCCTTGAAAAGGGTTACAAAACAATTCAACTGGCGAAGAATCTTACGCTTTTGCTGCTTAATCGAAGTTTAGTAGATTAGCTTAATCCATATCAAGGATATGGAGCAAAACGTTCCTCCACGACCCATTCTCTATGGTCAAAGATAAAGGGACGCACGCAAAATAGGGATAGTTTTTGTGAGGCTTTGGCACAAAGATAAAATTAAAGAAGATAAGGATTGAATTGGGTGTCTTTCTCCGTTTCTTTCACTAAAACCAATGAAAGAATAAGCATGTAGAAAGCTTATTTGTTTCTTGTTTGGACCAGGGTTCGACTCCCTGCAAGTCCACTCTTAAAAATACTAATTACTT
>JAQUTD010000052.1 GCA_028709955.1 Bacteroidales bacterium
TGGTTTAAACAATGTTGATGTTAATTCTTTAACTTATGTTTATCCAAATCCTGCTAAAGATCAAGTAATGTTAGCTTCTTCTTTCAATATGGATAAAGTAGAAATCTTTAACATAATGGGACAAAAAGTTTATGAAAACTCTGTAAACGGAATTTCTACAACTGTTAATGTTGCTGATTTCACACCAGGAACTTATGTTGTAAAAATGTTTACTGAAGCTGGTTTAGCAACAAAGAAAATTGTTGTTGAATAATTTTTAGATAACTAATATTTACAAAAGTCGCTCTTGAATAAGGAGCGACTTTTTTTATTATTAATTTTACTATCTTTGCACTTTATTTTATTCTAAAAACAGGCTTAATAGAAATGATTGATTTATTATTACAAGAATCTATAAAAAGAGCTTTAAGTTCTTTATACGAAATAGATGTTGAACTAAAAGATATTACTCTTACAGCAACTAAGAAAGAATTTGAGGGAGACTTTACTCTTGTTGTTTTCCCTTTTGTGAAGCAAGCTAAGATGTCTCCAGAAAAAATAGCAAAAGAGATTGGCGATTTTGTAGTTGAAGATTGTGAGGATATTGTTGGTTTTAATGTTATTAAGGGCTTTTTAAACTTTGTGGTTTCTAATGATTATTGGATAAGGTTTATTGATAAAAATAAAACTAAATATACTTATGGATACAAACCAATTAGGGAAGAAAAACCCACTGTGGTTGAGTATTCTTCTCCTAACACCAATAAACCTCTTCATCTTGGACATATAAGAAATAATCTTTTGGGTTGGAGTGTTGCTGAAATTCTTAAGGCTAATGGCTATGCTGTTAGAAAAGTTAATTTGGTTAATGATAGGGGAATTCATATTTGTAAGAGTATGGTTGCTTGGCAAATGTTTGGCAATGGTGAAACTCCTGAGAGTTCTGGTTTGAAAGGTGATCATTTGGTTGGGAAGTATTATGTTCTTTTTGATAAAGAGTATAAGAAAGAAATTGAGAAAATGGTTGTTGAGGGTATTGATAGGGAATTGGCAGAAAAGACAGCTCCAATTTTAGTTTCT
Organism: Bacteroidales bacterium; assembly: GCA_028709955.1. GTDB lineage: Bacteria > Bacteroidota > Bacteroidia > Bacteroidales > P3 > UBA10566. Next base: position 1,060 of record JAQUTD010000052.1, read on the forward strand.
GCTCAACAAATGCTTGTCAAGTGGGAGGCAAAGGATAATGAGGTTATTGATTTGTGGAAAAGAATGAATGCATGGGTTTATAAGGGTTTTGATGAAACTTACTATAAAATGGGTGTTGATTTTGATAAGGTTTACTACGAATCTCAAACATATCTTTTGGGTAAGGATTTGGTTATGGATGGGGTTAAAAAGGGCGTTCTGTATCAAAAGGAGGATAAATCTATATGGTGTGATTTGACATCGTATGGTTTGGATGAAAAACTTTTGCAAAGGGCTGATGGAACTTCTGTTTATATGACTCAAGATTTAGGTACTGCTGTTTTAAGACATAAGGATTTCGATTCTGATAGTTTAATTTATGTTGTTGGAAACGAACAAAACTATCATTTTAATGTTTTAAAGCTTGTGCTTAAAAAATTAGGCTTTGAATGGGCAGAAAACTTATATCATTTGTCTTATGGTATGGTTGAACTGCCTGAGGGAAAAATGAAATCACGTGAAGGGACTGTTGTGGATGCTGATGATTTGATTGATCAGATGATACAAACAGCAAAGGAGCAGACTTTGGAACATGGAAAGACTGAAGGGTTTGATGCTCAAGAAGCTGAAAAATTATATAGAATGTTGGCACTTGGTGCATTAAAATATTTTATACTTAAGGTTGATCCTTCCAAAAACATGCTATTTAATCCTAAAGATTCAATTGATTTTAATGGAAACACAGGTCCTTTTATCCAGTACACTCATGCAAGAATACGCTCAATATTAAGAAAAGCTCAAGAAGAAAATGGTATTAATCTTGACACACTCAGTCTTGATTTATCATCAAAATTACATTCGAAGGAATTAGATATTCTCAGAATTCTTCATCAATTTCCTACAATTGTGGAGCAGGCAGGACAAACTTTTTCACCAGCTCTAATTGCAAACTTTGTTTACGATTTGGCAAAGAGTTTTAATGCTTTCTATCAAGAAATCAAGATTTTGAAAGAACAAGACGTATCATTAATGAAAATGAGAATTTCTCTTGCATCTATTGTTGCTAACACAATTAAGTCTTCTATGGAGCTTTTAGGCATTAATGTTCCTGAAAGAATGTAGTGTTAGAATTATTTTTCCTAATATAGTTTTTTATTAAAACTTTTTATATCTTTGCCCTATCAAAAATAATATTTAATTGATGGGTGATCCGTATAATGAAACAAATCCTGAACAAGTAGAGTGTATTTCATCAATTGATGAAGAGGGTAATGAATTAATTCTATTTAATGATAATGTTCATACATTCGATTATGTTATTGATTGTTTGGTTGAAATATGTAAATTGAGTTATGAACAAGCCTCTAATTGTGCTAATATCGTTGACCGAAAAGGGCTTTGTGCGGTTAAACATGGAAGTTACGATGAACTTCTTATAATGCATAACCAATTGGTTAAAAAAAAATTAAAAGTAGAAATCAGATAAAATAATGTTTATGGACCTTTTATTTATTCTTTTATTTCTTATTGGCGGAATTATTCTATTGGTTTTAGAAATCATAGCAATTCCAGGTGCCACAATTGCGGGACTATCGGGCATAGCAATGTTAATTTATGGAATTTACAGAGTGTTTATCGAATATGGTAGCACTTGGGGAATTATTTCTCTGTTTCTTGCTTTACTAATTTGCGGAATACTTCTTATTTATTCCCTACGTGCCAAAACATGGAAAAGGTTCGCCTTAGATAAATCTATTGATGGTAAGGCTAATGATTTTCAAGTTCAGGATTTTAAAATAGGGGATAAGGGTATTTCTGTAACACGTTTAGCTTATGCTGGAATGGCTGAAATAAATGGTCAAAGAATTGAAGTTTTTACAACTACTTCTTTTGTTGATCCAAAAACTGAAATTGAAATTGAACGAATTGAAGGCAACAAAATATTTGTACGCCCTCTCTAATTGTTTTTTTTAATACTTCTATTATACAAATAAAATAGATTAAATGTCATTTTTTTTAAAAATAATTTGATTTTTTGTTTACAATTTTGATTTAAATAGTGTTATAACTATGTTATAGGAATAGATAAAAATAATTTCATATTCAATTATGAAAAAAATATTATTAGTTGTGAGCTGCGTTTTCTTAATTTCTACGCTTTGGGCGCAACAAATAAATATGCCTATAACAGGAAATTCCCAAATCACAACTTCTTCCTGCACTCTTTACGATGATGGTGGTCCTTCCTTAAACTATTCAACCAATTCCAATAGTTCCTACACAATTGAAACTCCAAATGAAGGAACTTATTTTTCAATAGTTGGTTCCTACGATTTAGAAGAATATAACAAATCAAGATTAGTTATTTATGATGGTGGCTCAACCTCAACCACAATTATTGGCTCCTACTATGGTGGCATTGGAACAATTAACATTTGCTCTAACTCTTCATCAATAACTGTTCGTTTCTTCTCCGACACAGATACTCCACATTCTGGATTTTCACTCAACATTATAGAAAATACTTGTCCACGCCCTTTCAATTTAGAAGTAACTAACGTAACAACAACTTCGGCTCATTTGGAGTGGGATGAAGGTGATGGAACAACAATTTGGATAGTTGAATGCACTTCCTATAATATTCCTAATGGACAAAATACATTCACAACCAACTCAAATTCAATTGACATAACAGGACTAAATCCTTATGAAAACTATACTTTCAGCATTCGTTCCAATTGCACTCCTGTAACAAATTGCTCATATGCTTCTCAGAGTTTTATGACTTTATGTCCTTGTCCTGAACCAACCTACATACACACAACTCTTGGAGATAGAACCCTAACGGTCAATTGGACTGAACCCGACACAAATATAATTTGGACCATTACAATGACTTATGATTATCAGATATTTGAGTTTGAAACTACTGATCCAACTTATGTTTTTGAAAACCTTCCATTCGATTTCGAATATTATGTAATAGTTATTACCTCAGATTGTGCTCCTTACTTTTTATCATGTAATCCTGGAGTTTATAGTTATTATCCACCACCACCACCACCACCACCACCTTTCGAATGTGAATGTTCACCTGCTCTTTCCCCTCAAGTAACCAACGTAGGGCTTAATTCAGTTGACATTAGTTGGAATTCCGCATCAAATACGGTTGGTTGGATTCTTCAATATGGAATAGCTGGCTCTGGTGATTGGATTTTTGATACTGTTTACACAAATTCTTGCACCCTTACTTCTTTGGAACCAATAACAAAATATGAATGCTATATTCATTCATATTGCGATAATTTGGATATTAGATGCCGGAAATATTGCAAATTTTTTACTTATAGGGATGATTGTTTTAATTTTCTCGACTTAAGTGGTTCAAATTGTCTTGCCTCATATGGAACATTTGATTCCCCTTTTGAACGTCAGGGATTAGTTGATTATGGTCCAAACAGTATGAAAAGCAAGCATACAATTGTGAAAGATACTATAGGAAAAGATCCAAGAACAAATTATATGCTTTCCTTTGTTCCTCCAACCGAAAAGGCATCAGTGCGTTTGGGAAATTGGGATATTGGGGCAGAATCTGAAAGTATTGATTATTTGTTATATGTTGATACTAATAATTTTGACCTATTACTCCTTAAATATGCTATTGTTCTTCAAGATCCAAATCATGAAGCAGGAAGACAACCTCGATTTTTACTTTCAATATGGAATGAACAGGGAAGAATAGCTGATGAAACTTGTGGATATGTTAATTTCTATTCAAGTGGAGAACTGGGATGGAATGAAGTTGATAGTTCTAATGTTATTTGGAAAGATTGGACAACAATGGGACTTGATTTAACAAATTATCATGGCACAAGAATTTCCATTAAACTTACAACCTTTGATTGTCAGGAAGGAGGACATTATGGCTATGCCTACTACACTCTTGGATGTTCAAGTAAATATGAAACAAAAAAAACATGTGGAAAAGTTGATTCAATTTCATTAGAGGCTCCAGAGGGTTTTTTCTATTCATGGTTTTTTGAAAATAATCCAGACACAATTATATCAAAAGAAAAAGAAATAAAAGTTTTAGTAGACAATTCTGTAATTTATTGTCAATGCACTTCTACAGAAAACTCTCTATGTTATTTTACTATAAAATATATTGCTCAAAGAAATTATCCATATTCTCAGCTTGATTACCAAGTTGATTCATGTTCCAAGGAAGTTACTTTCTATAATAGAAGCATAGTATCAAACAACGACTCTATTCCAATCGGAACGCAGTTATGTGAGGATATAAGGTGGATTTTTCCTGATGGAACAGAATCTGATTTAGACACCATCAAGTATTCATTTGATACCCTTGGTCAATATCCTATTATTTTAATTTCAAATCTAAATAGAGGTGATTGTGTTGATACTCTTTTCCAAAATATCACAATTAGCCCATACTATATTGACACCATTGAAGCTAAAATTTGTGAAGCACAAACATATTCAGAAAACGGATTCAATCAGTCAACAGAGGGTATCTATTCAATAAACCATATAACTCCAAATGGTTGTGATAGTTTGATTGTTTTGGATCTTAAGGTTTTCAATAAATTCAACAATCAAATTTACGACACAATTTGTAAGGGAGACAATTATCATAATTATGGATTTGATTGTTCAACTTCAGGAATGTATTCTCAACAACTCCAATCTTTAAATGGATGCGATAGCACAATTACTCTCTATCTTACCCAAATTCAAGCTTTCCCTGACTATTCAATTATTGAAGATAAATATATTCTTGTTGAAGACTTTCCAATAACTATTGACGTTACAACTGCTTCCACAGATCATTATTTTTGGAATACAGGTTCCACAAGTCCAATTATTGAAGTAAATCAACCAGGAAGTTATTATGTAACATTCTACACCAATTGTGGTGAAATTTATGATTCAATTCTTATTGCAGTTCCGGTTGTGGAAGTATTTGTGCCAAATGCCTTTACTCCTCTATCTGATAAAAATAACAACTTTTTCCCTGTCTTTGAAAATAGTGAAAAACTAATTATTAAAAGCTTTGAAATATATAATCGCTGGGGAGAGAAAATATATTCATCAACAAAAATTCCTTGGGATGGAAAATATAAAGGACGTTTGGTAGAAAATGGAGTTTATATCTGGCGATTGATATATATGACAAAATATACTCAAGACAAAATCTTTTCAAAAACAGGAGAAGTAAATATTATTAAATAAATAGCTTCTAACCAATAATTCGTTCCTTAATTTAAGAATAATAAATCTTATACTTTGAATATTGTAAGAAAATTTATATCTTTGCTCTCTAATTAAATTTATAAATTAAAAAAATAGAAATTATGCCATCAATTATTCTAATCGTTGTAGCGTGTATTGTTGCTCTAATTGTTTTTCTTTGGTTAGTTCCATTGAATTTATGGTTCCAATGTGTTTTGAACGGAGTTAAAATATCACTTCTTCAACTTATTTTTATGCGTTGGAGAAAAGTTCCACCAACAATTATTGTTAATGCAATGATTAATTCCAAAAAAGCAGGTTTAGATTTAAGTGCTGATCTTTTGGAAGCTCATTATCTTGCAGGGGGTCATGTCCAAAGAGTTGTTAATGCCCTAATTTCTGCAGACAAAGCAAATATTAACTTAGATTTTAAATCAGCCACAGCAATTGACTTAGCTGGAAGAGATGTTTTTGAAGCAGTTCAAATGAGTGTTAATCCAAAGGTTTTAGATACTCCCTTAGTTGCTGCCGTAGCAAGCAATGGTATTCAATTGATTGTTAAAGCAAGAGTTACCGTTAGAGCAAATATTCGTCAATTGGTTGGAGGAGCTGGTGAAGAAACCATTCTTGCACGTGTTGGAGAAGGAATTGTTACTTCAATTGGTTCTTCTGCATCTCATGCTTATGTTCTTGAAAATCCAGATTCAATTTCAAAACTTGTTCTTTCAAAAGGTTTGGATACAGGAACAGCATTTGAAATTCTTTCTATTGACATAGCAGATATTGATGTTGGAAAGAATATTGGAGCTCAACTTCAAATGGATCAGGCAGAAGCAGACAAAAACATTGCACAAGCTAAGGCAGAAGAAAGAAGAGCAATGGCAATTGCAGTTGAACAAGAAATGAAAGCTAAGGCACAAGAAGCAAGAGCAAAAGTAATTGAAGCTGAAGCAGAAGTGCCTCTTGCAATGGCTGAAGCATTCCGTAATGGTAATCTTGGTATAATGGATTATTATAAAATGAAAAACATTATGGCTGACACAGATATGAGAGAAAGTATTTCTAAGCCATCAAATAAGAATGACGGAAACGTAATTAAAAAATAATTATTTTCCTTTTTTTTCGTTTTGTCCACAAATCCCATTATCTGACTATTTATTATTTTTTAATTGGTCATAGGATGGAGTTTGTGGACAAATATTTTTAATAAGGGTAATTGGTTTTTCGGTTTTAAGATTAAAATATAAAAGTGGATAAAGATAACATAATTATTAAAGGGGCAAGGGTAAATAATTTAAAAAATATAGATCTCACCATACCTCATAATAAACTAATTGTAATAACAGGGCTATCGGGTTCAGGAAAAACCTCTCTTGCCTTTGACACCCTATTTGCAGAAGGACAAAGAAGATATGTAGAAAGTCTTTCATCATATGCACGTCAATTCTTAGGAAGAATGAATAAACCCGAAGTTGATTCAATATCTGGAATATCTCCATCAATTGCCGTGGAGCAAAAGTCATCAAACCGAAATCCTCGTTCAACAGTTGGAACAATAACTGAGATATACGAATACATTAAACTTCTTTATGCCAGAATAGGCAAAACCTATTCTCCAATTTCAAATAAGGAAGTGACCAGAGATTCGGTAACAAATGTTGTTGATAAGCTTCTTTCTTATGAAGAGGGAACAAAGGTTATGATTCTTAGCCCAATTAAACTTAAAAAAGAAGAAACCTATAAAGGCAGATTTGAACTTCTTTTGCAATTAGGGTATGTTAGGCTAATGATTGACCATGAAATCATAAGAATTGAAGATGCAATAGAAAAAAATATTACAAAAAAATCATCCATAAATATATTAGTTGATAGAATTAGTATTATTCCAGATTCGGAGGATGTTTATTTAAGGCTTTCTGATTCAGTACATACAGCTTTTTATGAGTCAGAGGGAGAATGCATTGTTGTGATAAATGATGAAGATATCTTTTTTTCCAACCGATTTGAAAAAGATGGAATGGAATTTACTAAGCCCTCTGAAAATTTCTTCTCATTCAATAATCCCTATGGAGCTTGTCCAACATGTAGTGGTTCGGGAGTAATTGAGGGATTTTCTGAAGATTTGATAATAACACAACCTCATCTTTCACTCTATGAAGGTGCTGTGAATTGTTGGAGAGGAGAGGTTATGAAAAAATTTAAGGAAGATTTTATTGAAAAATCAAACGGAAAATTTCCAATTCATCGTCCTTACAACAAACTATCTCAAAAAGATAAAGACTTCCTATGGAATGGAAATGAAGAAATTGTTGGAATAAATAAATTTTTTGAAATGCTTGTTGAGCAGAACTATAAAATACAATATAGGGTTATGCTTTCACGCTATAAAGGAAGAACAACCTGTCCTGATTGTAGGGGAACAAGACTTAGGAAAGATGCAGGATATGTTAAAATAAATGATAAGTCTATTATAGATTTATCTCTTATGCCAATTGATGAATTAACCGATTTTTTCAACAATATCAAGCTAAATGATTATCAAAAACAAGTATCAGAACGTTTGATAACAGAAATAAATCAAAGATTGGGATATATGATTGAAGTCGGTTTAGGATATCTAACTCTCAATCGTCAAAGTTCAACTCTTTCAGGAGGAGAAAGCCAAAGAATTTCCCTTGCAACCTCTCTTGGTAGTCCTTTGGTTGGCTCAATGTATATATTAGATGAACCTTCAATTGGACTCCATTCAAGAGATACTCACAATCTAATTAAAGTTCTCTATAAATTAAGAGATGCAGGAAATACAGTTATTGTTGTTGAACATGATGAAGAAATTATTAAAGCAGCAGAATATATTGTTGATATAGGACCTTTGGCAGGAGAACAGGGAGGAGAGGTTGTGTTTTCAGGAACCTATAACGACCTTTTAAAAAATAAGAATTCTCTCACAGCAAAATATCTCAATAAGGAACTTTCTATTCCTTTGCCTCAAAAAAGAAGAAAATGGAAGGAATCAATAATAATTGACAATTGTAATGAAAATAACTTAAATAACGTATCTGTTCAAATTCCTTTAAAAGCACTTACTGTTGTTTGTGGAGTTAGTGGATCAGGAAAAACAACATTAATAAAAAGCATATTCTACAATTCAGTTCTTATGAGTTTAGGAGAAGTTGTTGAAAATGTTCCAAAAGCATCAGAGGCTAAGGGCTCACTCTCCATAATTAAATCAATTCAATTAGTTGATCAAAACCCAATAGGCAGGTCTTCACGTTCCAATCCAGCAACTTATTTAGGAGCTTTTGATGATATACGCAATTTATTTGCATCGCAACCTTTTGCCCTTAAAAGGAAACTAAAACCAGGTTATTTTTCTTTTAATGTTGAGGGAGGTAGATGTGATGAATGTAAGGGAGAAGGTACAATAACAATTCCGATGCAGTTTATGGCAGATGTAATTTTGCCTTGTCAAACATGTAATGGAACTCGCTATAAGGATGATGCCTTAGAAATAGAATATAGAGGTAAGAATATATCAGATATATTATCAATGACAATTGAAGAAGCACTTGACTTTTTTTCTCAGGACAATCAAGCAATAACAACTAAAATTGTCCATAAATTGCAATCTCTTATTAAAGTAGGCTTAGGATATTTAAGATTAGGACAGAGTTCAATAACCATAAGTGGAGGAGAGGCTCAAAGAATTAAATTGGCTTATTACTTAACAAAGGGAAATAATGAAAAGCCGACCATCTTTATATTTGATGAGCCTTCAACAGGACTCCATTTTCATGATATAAACAAACTCAATATTGCACTTAATGAACTTGTAAATGTAGGACATACGGTGGTTGTGATTGAACATCATTCAGATATAATTAAAATTGCCGATTGGGTTATTGAATTGGGTCCAGAGGGAGGAAAAAAAGGAGGTAATATTATTTTTGTTGGAACTCCAGAAGAAATGGCGAAGGATGTTTCAACTCAAACAGGAATGTATATTAAGGATAAAATAAATAGTTAGGGGTTTCTCTTATTGTGTATTTCCATGAAATCCCTAATAACTACGTATTCAATTTCTGAGTCTGAATATTCTTTGCATTGATTCTTACCTAACATGCTTGCTGTAATAAATGTGTTATATTTATAGTATTTCTCATTAAGAGATGAATACCCTAAAGAATAACCATGAGCTGTCTTTACAAATGAATAGTTTCCTCCTTTTTGTTCATTTTCATAGATTTCTCCATAGTTATTATACATAAAGTAATGCTCATAACTTTTCCTTTGAAAATCAATATTCATTCTCTCTTTGTATCTGTCGAAGAAATGAGGAGTATATTCATGAATAACCATTTTTGATGGTAAATAATCTTTTTCTAATAGTTCGTTGCAACTAATAACATAACATATTTCGCCGTAAGAAGTTGGTCTAACACAAATATAACCATAAGTCAAGCTTTTATCCTGAACATAAACAATAACCAACCAGTTATTTCTTCTTTTTGTAAAATAGTAATGAAGACCAGCTATTGTTTCTTTGTCTTTTTCTTTATTTTTGAGAGTAAAATGCTTGTATTTTTTATCTAACCCATTCTTTTTAGAAATTATAGACTCAAAGAAATCATCAATTAATTCTTTCCTAATTTCTGAATGCGACATATTATCTACCAGCATGGTTTTAAAGTTAATTGTATGTATATATCAGTAGGCAAAGATAGAAATTAATTATATATTTGCAAATTATTTTACTCAAGAGATCAAATCTATAAAATCATTTGAATGACAAAAGCAGATAAAACTCAAGTTGGGCAGTTGTTCGATTCAATTTCAGAACACTATGACTTCTTAAATCATTTTCTTTCTTTTAATATTGATAAAAAATGGAGAAGAAAAGCCATTAAAGAATTATCAATAGGTAAAGATTTGGTTTTGGATGTTGCAACAGGAACATGCGATTTGGCAATTGAAATAATAAATCAAAAAAAAGCTAATCATATTATCGGCATAGACCTTTCAAAAGGAATGCTTGATAAGGGTCAAGAAAAGATTGATAGATTAAACCTTAGTGAAATAATAACTCTTAAGCAAGAGAATTGCCTTAATCTTAGCTTTGAGGATAATAGTTTTGATGCAGTTGTTGTTGCTTTTGGAGTTAGGAATTTTAGTGATTTACTAAAAGGGCTTAAAGAAATAAACAGGGTTTTGAAACCAAATGGAGAGTTTATTGTTTTAGAGTTTTCAAAGCCTAAGTATTCCATAATTTCTTTTTTCTACAACCTTTACCTCAATAAAATACTTCCTTTGATTGGACGTTTATTCTCCAAACATATTTATGCCTACACCTATTTGCCTAATACAATCAATGAATTTGTTTATGGCAAGAAATTTATTGAAAAGCTCAGTGAGGCAGGATTTCAAAATTCCACCTACAAAGAATTAACTTTTGGTGTTGCAACAATATATAAAGCTTTTAAATTATAGTGTATGAAAAGAGTACTATTTATTTTATTCAATTTATTTGTTATTAGTTCTTTCTCTCAAAACAATACTCCTCCAATTCCTTTTGAGGTTTTTTTTGGCAGCAATAGAACAAATGCTCAGCTTAGTTTAAATAAAAACATTAAGGGAAAGTTTAATTTTGCCAATTTAACAGTTGCTGCTGCCGATTATGAAAATACTTTATCGGAAAATGAAGTAATTATGATGAATACTATCAATTACCAGTTTCACAAAAATATTAATTTTGGAGCAGGATTAAGGTATCATTATAAAAAAGGACTTATTCCTAATCTATCAATGTCTTTTACTTATTTCAATCCAACTTGGACATTTATTCTTAGTCCTTGTTTTGAATTTCTGCCAAAAAGAGATATTGAATTTGTTGGTATTATTGAGTTTAAACCAAAGCTAAGTGATAAAATTAGACTCTACACTCGTCTTCAAGGCCTTTATAATCACAACTTAACTGACAATCTTCACGACAGAAGCTATGCAAATTTCCGCTTAGGGCTTAAGATTAATAGAATTGCTTTTGGAGGAGCATCAAATATTGATTATTATGGACCCAAAAAGCTTTATAAGGATAATTATGGGGTATTTTTTAAGATAGATATATAACCAATTAACCATTAATCATTAACAATTAACCATTAATAAAATGAACTCAATCTTTATTGTTATTCCAGTACTAATATTTTTGATGTTTTGTATTGGATTGGAGTTAAGGCTATCCAATTTTAAACTTATTCTTAGTCAACCCTTATCAATTATT
>JAQUTD010000156.1 GCA_028709955.1 Bacteroidales bacterium
GAAGCAGAAAACCGTCTTCATACCATAAAAGCAGTTATGGTAGCTACTCTTGGAGCATAATATTTAAAAAATAAAATTGTTCTTAGTAACAAAATTTAAAATCCTTATTCTGTCATGAATAAGGATTTTTTTGTTTTTTTATTATAGTAATGATTATTTATGTACTTTTGCGTAGGAAATAATTTAAATATCATGAAAAAAACTATATTATCTTTAATAGCAATACTTTTTTGTTTGCAATCCTTTGGTCAAATTGTTAGAATTGGAAATGGAACAACAAATAATTTAGAGATTCCTTTCTTTATTGATGACAGTACATCCACATTTATTCAGCAGATTTTTACAGCTCAGGAGATTAATCAAAATGGTATGTATATTGAGTCAATTGCATTAGAGTCTTATAATTTTTCTTATTTATGTAATGGTAATTTATCAATATATATTGGTACAACCACTCTAAGTTCTTTCCAGAATGAATTTATTTCTCTTGATAATTCGACCAGGGTTTTTAGTAGAGATAATTATGGAGTGTTTACTAATGATCCTTTATATGATTTTAATGATACCATAGCTTTATCTTATATTTATTTTGACAGACCTTATTTTTTGGATGGTAATTCTAATTTAGTTATAACATTTGTCTCAAATAAATCGCTAAATTATAATTGTCATAATGATACATTAGGTTATTTGTCTGAAGAAAACTCTTTACCTCTAACTCGAACAGCTTATTTAACTTATCCAAATACTTTTACGATTGATTCTACACCTGATTTCGGAAATAATTCTAATCATAGAAACAATATTAGATTTAATTTTACTACTTGCCCTAATGGTTTTAATTTGAATGTAAGTGATATAACACCTAATCAGGCAAGAATAAGTTGGGAAGAAAATGATACCACTTCTAATTGGATAATAGAATATAAATTATCTTCTGAATATGATTGGAATAATGCAAATAATGAATATTCAGATAATAATTATATTATTTTAGATTCATTATTTGAAAATAGTGATTACAATGTACGACTTAGAAAATCATGTAATGATACTACTTTTAGTTTATGGAGTGAAATCTCTTTTAGAACTATTTGTGCAACAATAGATACTATCCCATATTATTTTGATTTTAGTTCACTGGCTAATTACACACCTTTGTGCTGGGGTGGTAATTATTACATATATGGAGGTGGTGTTAATTTGAATGTTTATGATTTAGGAAATAGAAACTATTTTATTTCTCCTAAAATTACAAAAGATATAAATAGTTTAAGTGTTAAATTTCATGCAAGAAATTATGCTTGGTCAGATGCAGGAGTTAAATTTTCTTTTGGAGTAATGAGTGATGCTAATGACACAAATACTTTTGTATCTTTGTTTGATACGTTGATTTTAACAAATTTTTATACTGATTTAAGTTTCTACGAAATAAATATTGACAATAATATTGTTGTAGGAACAAACAATCATATTGCATTCAGAGTTGAAGCTTTAGGAAGAAATGGAGCTCATAGTATAGGAGATGTTACTATTGATTATAAACTTCAATGTCCAAATGTATATGATTTCAGGCCGATAGAAACCACTCATAATTCAATTGCTTTCTCTTGGAATACTACAAATAACTCTCATAATGGTTATCAAATAGCTTATTCTCCATATTCTGATACCTTTAATCCTGATAGTACTACTACAATTATTAATCTACCTAACACATCATCTTTACCTTTTCTTATTTCAAATTTAACTCCTTCAACTCATTATTCATTCGCTATAAGACAGAACTGTGGAGGTGCTTGGACAATAATAGATGCATATACAATGGGTTCTCCAGCTATTTTACCATATAGCTGTGATTTTGAAACTCAAGAAGAAAGAGATAAATGGATGTTCTCAAATGATGATTGTATAAATAAATGGGTTTTTGGTCAAGCAATAAATAGTGGAGATATGACAGGATATTCTATGTATGTTTCAGATAATAATGGAGATAGTAATACTATGAATTATTATTCTAACACAGTAGTTACTGCTTCACGATTATTTGAATCAAATGGAGCAGGAGGTTATACAATTACTTTTAATTCAAGAGTAAAAGGAGATTATAACTTTGATAATATGTTAAAAGTTTTTGTTGTTGATTCAAATACAAGTTTTTTAGGTACTAATACTCCTTATGCTCCATATTATGCTTCAAAAAATTATTCAGATGGTGCAATATTATTTGGAGGTGAAGTGAACAGTCCTTATTCTTATTTTCATAATGATGCTTTCCCATATTTTTATAATAATTCAAATCCTATTGTCATCAATTCTCACACAATAAATATTCCATATCAAGGAGAAATTGGAACTATAAAGAAATTAATTTTCCTATGGACAAATAGATATGCTGATGCTTATGGAGGACAAAGATATTATCCTGCTGCAATAGACAATATAACAATACAAGAAAATCCTTGTGCTTCTCCAACTTTAAGTGTTTTAAATTCTTATGAAGACAGTGTTGAATTAAAGTGGACTGCTGGATATAGTGATAGTGCGTGGGTATTATATTATAAGCCATTTAATTCTGAAGTTTATTCTTTTATTAATTTAGATACAACAACTTTTGTTTTAGAATGTCCAGATCAAGTTCAATATAATGCTTATGTTAAGGTTTTATGTGGAAATGGAAACTGGCAAGAAAGTAATGTTATAACCTTTTCTCCT
>JAQUTD010000157.1 GCA_028709955.1 Bacteroidales bacterium
ATTAAACATTCATGAACAAAAAAACAATAATACATGTAATATTATTCTCAGTAATATTATGTATAAGTGGAAATACTGCATTCTCTCAACTTAAAGTAAAGGGAGATAATGGAAAAGTTATTATAGGAACAGTACCTAGTGAAGCATCTCAAATTTATGTAGAAGACTTTAATAACATATTGTCAGCTTCAATATTTGGAAAAGGAGGATATGGTTCAGGAGCAAAATTATCCTTTGGAGACTTTGGCAGAATGAATTTTAGTAGTTGGAATGTTTTCATTGGAGAATATGGTAGCACTGATACAGACAAACTATGGTTACATGGGAAATATGGGTTTTATCTTACATATTCTATAGGAGTTAATGTAATGTACTATGATCTTTTTAATGATAGGTTTTTTCATTTAGAAACTGAATTAATTACCCATGGAGTAAGAATTCCAGCTACAAAATCAAGTCAACAAAATGTAAGCATAATAAAAAATTCAATAGGAAAAATTAACTCTATAAATGGAATAACTTATCAATATAAATTTTTTAATAATATATCAGACACAACAACCACACAAGGAGGTTCTGCTAAAGAAATAGCAGATCAAGAGTTCTTTAATAACTTAAATGAGGAAATGAATAATTATGCTCCTCAAAAGAATGGATTTGACGCAGTTCAACTCAAAAATGTTTTCCCAGAATTAGTAGAAACAGACAAAGATGGCAATAGTTATATAGATTACACAGGACTTATTCCAGTGTTGGTAGAGGCAATAAAAGAACAATCAAAAATAATTACAGCACAAAGTCTTAAATTGAAAGAAATGGGGTTATTGGCGGAAGATATAACAACAATGAGTGAATCAAGTACAGATAGCAACTTTACAACAAAAAGCTCAACTTCAGATACAAATACAACAACAGATACAATAAATTCTATTTTAGCAAATGCTTTCCTATATCAAAACACACCTAACCCATTTAATACAACAACAGAAATAAAATACTTCTTACCAGAAGGAAGTACAAATGCTTATATTTATATATTTAACCTTCAAGGAAATTTATTATTAACATATAATCTAAGCGATAATGGTTTTGGTTCTGTTATAATTAATGGTTCTTCATTAAATGCAGGAATGTATATTTATTCTTTGGTTGTTAATGGACAAGAGGCAGAAACAAAACGTATGATACTTACTAAATAAGAAAGGTAAATTATGAAAAAATTAGTTTTTATTTTAGGAATATTTTTATCTATTATTATTTTCTCTTGTGAAGATAATAATAATAATAATAATAATATTCCTATCTCTGAATTATATGGCACGTATTTCTTGAACGAAAATACAGGTTACAATGAATTTAATTATGATTTTGGTTCAAGTTTTGAGTTTAAAAGTTTTAAAGAGAAATATTTTTGTATTTGGGGATATATTGGACCAAGTATAAGAAGTTATGCAGAAATGTATAAAAGAGGTGATTATTATTATGAGTTAAGTTCTCATGGTGTTCCTTTAAGAACAATTGGACTAATGAAAGGAAAGTTTAGACATAATTCTAATGATTCAAAGTATGATTTCATAGGGATTTACTCCTCTGATACAAATTTCAATGACACTATTGGAACATTTTACTTTAAACAAATTAGTCGTGATACTATCACTTTTAAATAATTAAGAAATGAAGAGGATAATTTTATTTTTTCTATTATGCATTTTTAATTTAATTTTAAATGCTCAAACACCATATGAAGATACCACCCATTGGAAATTAATAATTGATGATGATTTCAGCAGCTTAAGAGATACCTTATGGGAGAAGGTGCATGATATGTCTTGGGGATTAGAATGTTATTCTAATGATAAAACGGTAATATCTAATAATACTTTAAATTTAACTTGTGATTCAAATTCTAATTATAATCCTGAAGATACATTAAGTAAACCATTTGTGTCTGGAGGGATATGGTCTTTAAATAAACGTACTTATTCTTATGGTTATTTTGAAATAGAAACAAAAATGCCTCCAAGATCAAGAGGGTATTGGGGAGGGTTTTGGTTGCATGCAGGTGCTGTAGAATGTGATTCACCATGTAATGATTTCTATGACAATCAAGTATGGCATGAATTAGATATTTTTGAGCCAAATGGATGTTATTCTAAAATTCCTAACAAATTCCCCACTTCAGCGAGGAAGACTGAATTTGAGTGTTGCTCAAGAATATTATCTAAAGAAAATAAGTTCAATACTTATTTAGATTTAGGTTTTAATAAAATATCCGCTATTTGGATACCAAAAGAAGCTATTATATATGTAAATGGTGTAGAAACAGTAGATCTTAGAGATAACGATAAATATAATTATGTCCCATCCCTCCCTATGTATTTATATATAACATTTCAAGTTGATCAAGGAGGATGTAGTCCAGATGCAAGTTCGGTTTTCCCTGCAACTTGGCAATACAGAAATTTTAAATATTATCAACTCAAAACAAAATGCAATGAAGATATTATTGAAGAAAATTTTGATTTTATCAATCATGATTATTACGTACAAAAGTCATATCATTTAACTAACTCTACTATACCAAATAATTCAAATGTTATTATTAGAGCAGTAGATGACATTCTTTTGGATGGAGATTTTGAAGTGCCATTAGGAAGTAGTTTTAATGCAATTGTTCATTATGGTAT
>JAQUTD010000053.1 GCA_028709955.1 Bacteroidales bacterium
TAATGTCATAACAGTATAAAATTTATTTGCATTAATAAAAATTGAACTGTCAAATAATACTTCTGCAAACTGATTCTGAAAATTCCAAGTAGGTGTTGGTGAAAAGGAAAAAGGGATTGTGTCATATCTTATTTCTGCCAATATATTATTTAGACTTGAATCTCTTATTTGAAAATAAAATGCATTTGTGGTGTCTGGATTTGTAAACCAAGCCCCCAATGACCCGTCCTGAATAAAGTTTACAGATTTGTAATTAATACTACCTATTCTTTACATTTGTTTTTTATCGTCCTGATTTTAGTTTACACTTAATAAAAAAAGGTTTAGAATATTGCTATAAATAGTTCCTTAAAGAAGAAGAAACCTAAAACAACGGCAACGATTATTTTCATTATTGTTCCAACAAGAAAACCAATAAAAGAACCAAATCCGGCTTTAAGAGCAAGAGAAAATTCCTTTCCAGAAATTAACTCTCCTATAACAGCTCCAACAAATGGTCCTAATATTACTCCCCAAGGTGAAAGGAATATTCCTAAAAGCAAACCTATTCCACTTCCCCATGTTCCAGCTTTAGAGCCTCCAAATTTTTTAGTTCCCCAAATTGGGACAAAATAATCTAAAATTTGAACAGCAATAACAACTATCGCCCAACCAATTAGAAAAGCAAGTGAATATTCTACCTTAGAAGAGAAATGCAGAAGTAGAATACCTAAATAACTTATAGGCAAGCCAGGCAGAATAGGTAAAATGCAACCCAAAAACCCAATAATAATTAATATTGCCCCAAGTAAATAGAATATAATATCTAAAGTCATTATTTGATATTGTTTTTACGACTAATTTTTCTCTTTTTATAGTATTTAGCTCCAAAGATAGATGCTAAAACAATGATTATTATTGCAAGCATAGAGAGAACATTCTTCATAATAACTATCTTTTTAAGGTTATAAATCAAAAATATTCATTTGGATTGGGTCGAAAAGTCCTAATTGGTTTTCTGCATTTGGTTCAATTTCTGGCAGGCTATCTTGTAGGTATGTTTTAAGAATTCGCTTGATTGCAATAGTCTTACTGACATCATTTTTTGCACAATAACGAGTTAAAAGTTTTTCATCCTGATGGGAAAGCTTTATCTTATGAATTGTTTGTTTTTCTTTTTTCTTTTTCATTTCTCGTTAATATGGTTACAAAATTATTAATTTTGCAAAATAATTCACCACAAAACAAAAAGAATTACTAACAAATAATGTTGATAGAATGGATTTGTACAATAAACTAATTGAAAATAAAGATAGTTTCTTCCTTATGGCAGGACCTTGTGTGATTGAGAATGAACAAATGCCATTTGAAATTGCTCATAAACTAATTGAAATCACTTCTAGATTAAATATTCCTTTTATTTTTAAGGCATCATATCGAAAAGCTAACCGTTCGAACATAGATTCGTTCACAGGAATTGGTGATATTGAAGGATTAGAAATTTTAAAATCGGTTAAAGAAAAATTTAATATTCCAGTTGTAACAGACATTCACTCGGCAGAGGAAGCTCATATTGCTGCCAGATATGTTGACATTCTCCAAATACCAGCTTTTCTATCACGTCAAACCGATATTCTTTTAGCTGCAGCTGAAACTGGAAAAATTGTAAATGTTAAGAAAGGACAATTTCTATCGGCTGAATCAATGAAATTTGTTGTTGAGAAAATTAGAAGACAAGGAAATTCTCAAATAATGTTAACAGATAGAGGAACAATGTTTGGCTATCAAGATTTAGTTGTGGATTTTCGTTCAATTCCTATTATGCAAGAAAATAATGTTCCAGTTATTATGGACATAACTCATTCTCTTCAACAACCTAATCAAACAAGTGGAACAACTGGGGGACTGCCTGCTATGATTGAAACAATTGCAAAGGCAGCAGTTGCCGTTGGAGTGGATGGAATATTTCTCGAAACTCACCCAAATCCTTCTGAGGCAAAGAGTGATGGCAAAAATATGCTCCAATTAGATAAGGTTTATGAATTGCTCTCAAAATTAGTAAAGATTAAACAAGCACTCAAAGATTAGTTATAAATAAAAAAAGAGGCTGAAAAATTATATTTTCAGCCTCTTTAAGTTTATGGGTTAGTTATTATAAGTTATCTCATAATTTCTATTGTTCCATTAAATTCAACATTTCTAATTGGTCCTCTTCCTATAAATCTATAGAAGTATGTTCCGTCAGGAGTGTTTGTGTCAGAAGGGTCCCATACTTCTTCGTCAGACCTTATGTCTTGTTTGAAGAAGATTCTTTTTCCATTTCTGTTATAGATTGAAAGTTCGTTATCAGGGAATGCTTGACCTTCAACAAGATTTTTAATATATAGGACATCATTAATTCCATCACCATTTGGAGTTACTATGTTAGGGAATAAAAGAACGTCATTAATAATTGAAATCACTTTTGTTATTGTGTCATGGCATTCGTAAATAATTCCGCTTGGAGCATTGTTATTGCTATATGCATCGAGAGTAACTTTGTAATCACCAACCACACTCTGACCAGGGAAAGGTTGCCAAGTATAAGTAGGTTCAACTCCAAATATATTTTCTCTTAAATCATTAGTTTTATCGTTTTGAATCTTCCATAAGTATTGATTTGAGGCATCTTGAGGAGTTGTAAGGTTAAGGAAGTATACGGTAGGGTTGGTTGATGAAGGATTTGAAGGTTGCCATCCAAAATCAGCAACAGGACTTTTGTAAACATTTATAAAATTAGGTTGAATAATTGAGTCCTTGCATCCAAATTCAGAAGTAACTTTTAACTTAACATCGTAAGTTCCAAAAGGGAAGGAGAAAGTTGGGTTTGCATTATTGGTTTTAATTTGTCCAACTGTCCATTCAATTGTGTCGGCATTTGTTGAGGAACTGAAAAGTTGGAAGTTAAAAGGTTCACAACCTTCCAAATGAGATTTGTCGCTATAGAATGAAGCTAAGGCAGAAGGTCTGACAATAAGATTAATACTATCTTTTCCAAAGCAGTATAAAGAACCATTTGTGTTTGTAACTTGAGCAACATAGGTTACTGTTGAGTTAGAATTTTCGGAGGTTTCGGCCAAAATAGTTTGAGTGTTTTGTCCAAAAGGTTCCCATAAATATTCAGAAGCACCAGGGTTTCCAGCATCAAGGGTTGTTGAGAATTGCTCGCAAATTGGAATATCTTCTCCAAGGTCAACAACTGGAGAACAAACTACATCCAAAGTAGTTGTTGTGTCCCAAGCACAAAGGAAATCATCAATAATATGTATGTCGTAGTTATAGAATCCACAATCTTGAATTGGAGGAGCAATAAATAATGATGTATCTGTATTTCCAACAATGAATGGACCATCCAAAATAACTGTGTCAAGTGGAACTTGATATTCCCAATCAGCAGTACCATTTTGACCCAATTCCATATTCCACCAGAAAACATATCCATTATCTGCACCCCAATAGTCACAAACTCTTAGTTTCCATTCACCATTAAGCGGACAACCAACTAAACCACTGAATCCATTAAGGTCAGGTGTATCCCAGCCAGGCTGACCGACTGCATTTTGAATTGGAGTTTGGAAATATCCTGTTGTGTCCATAACGTGAGTTGAATCGATAGGTGATGGTAGACTTCCTCTAATAACACCTCTTGAATTGTTTAGGTATTGATTTGAGAAACAATATGTCCAACCAGATCCTTGAGGATTATCAGCAGGATTGCAACCAACTGAAGTGTCTAATGCGTTTCCTAAAAAAGCACCTCCTGATTGAGTATAGTGTTTTAAAATTACACTTTGACCACTTGGACATTCAATTTCAAAACTAAGGTCACCAGTATAGGAATGCTCAATATTCATACAAATACTGAAAAGTTCATCCACATTATTAAGAACTGCACCCGGAAGGAATTCATCAAAGGTAACAGGAGCTTCATAACAATTAACACTACAATTAGGTCCGTCAGGAATAAACACTGTACTGTCGAATGATTCTTTTGACCCTCTGGCAAATATAATTGAGTCAAGTTTAACAGAATTATTTGCGCTATATCCTACATTGAAAGCAAATGTTTCGCCTGAACACATATCGGGAAGAGGAGCAACTGTTTTGATAGGGTTTTTTGCAATCCTAACCCTTGTGTCAATTGGGAGTCTACTTTTACATCCACCATGAAGAGTGTCTTCAACAGTTAAGAGTAAATCATAACCACTTACTTCTTTCCATCTATAATTAACTGTGTTTTGAAAGTAAATAGTGTCCATGTTTATATCACCAAAATTCCAATAATAAATAAGGTTTGAGTCGGATTGATGATATGATAAATCATTTTCAGGGAAAATTGTTTTGGAAACAATTTGAATTGAGTCTCCATAACATAGGTCTATGGTTTTGTAGTTAACTACTTTAAAATCGGAACTGTCAGCAAGATTGAAAATGGTATCAGAGAATCGTCTAATTTGAAATGGAGTTTTTGTTCCGTCGTCGGCAATTTTATAGAAAAAAGTATCTAAGGCAGCAGTAGGATACTGACAAAAGGAAACACATTCAAGCTTTGCTTTGAAACCTGCTGCAGTTTGTGTTGATCCTGATTTCAAATGAAGAGTAAGACATCCTGAGGTGTCAGAAACATATGCAGTAATTGTCCGTCCCAATAAATCATTATTGGTGAAGTATGGTACGTTCGTCCCTGTTGTATGAATTGAACCATTAATCCCTACTCCTGAAAAAATCTCAAGACTATCAGAAGGATGAATGTCAAACTGTTCAAATGTTAGGGCAACCCTACTATTTGAATTGCTTGGACAAAAGGCTCTCCAATAATGTGAACTTGTGTCGTAGTTTCCTGCCGCACCACCTATGTCATAAACATAAGCATCACAATAATTTACTGTTGTTGAATCGGAGTTTTTATTCAAGTAAATATTAGGTGTTTGAGGTTGAGCCCTAAGTATGTTAGGGAACACAAAAACTAATCCTAAAATTAAAAGAAAAAGTGACTTTTTCATATTGCTACATTTTTTTGATTGTACAAATTTATAATTTATTTTTCAACTGACAATAATTCAAACTAAAAATCTTTACTATTTGTCAAACTTCAATTCTATATACAAGAATAATTAGAAAAAAGTAAGTGAAAAAAACTAAAAAAATAGCAAAAAGAAAAAAATACTATCTTTGCAGCTGAAAATATTTATATAAAACCTCGATTTCACAATTGTTTTATCGACTTTTTACTCAAAGCATAAACTTATAAAGATGAATTGTAATGTGGTTAAAGGGACAAGAGATTTTCTCCCCCAACAAATGAACAAAAGAAATTATATATTTAATGTAATAAAAGAAGTATATAAACTCCATGGTTTTTCTCAAATTGAAACTCCAGCTCTTGAAAATTTATCTACTTTAATGGGGAAATATGGTGAGGAAGGAGATAAATTACTCTATAAAGTTTTAAATAGTGGTAATTTTTTAGATAAATTAGATTTTGAGTCAGAACAAACAAAAGACTACAAAAAGTTAACTAATAAGATTTCTGAAAAAGGATTACGCTACGATTTGACAGTTCCTTTTGCTCGTTTTGTTGTAAATAACAGAAATGAGATAACTCTACCTTTCAAACGCTATCAAATACAACCTGTTTGGAGAGCTGACCGTCCTCAAAAAGGAAGATATCGTGAGTTCTATCAATGTGATGCTGACATAATTGGAAGTGACTCTCTTTTGAATGAGGTTGAGCTTTGTGAAATGATTGATGAGGTATTTACTCGTTTAAGCCTAAAAGTTGAGATTAAACTTAATAATAGAAAAATACTTGCAGCAATTGCAGAACTAATTCAGCAAGAAGATAAGATAATAGATATTACAGTTGCAATTGATAAATTAGAGAAAATAGGTTACGATAAAGTTTGTGAAGAACTTATTCAGAGAGGACTAACAAAAGATAATTTAAATAAAATTGAGCCCATACTTAAATTAGAGGGAGATACTAAGTCTAAGATTCATGCCCTTAAAATCTTTTTCCAAAACTCAACCATAGGACAAAAAGGAATTGAAGAATTGGAAGAAGTTTTTCAAACAATTGAAAGCTTAAAACTTAATTCAAAAGTTGAATTTGACATTACTCTTGCAAGAGGCTTAAATTATTACACAGGAGCAATTGTTGAGGTGAAATGTGTTGAGGTTCCGATGGGAAGTCTAACTGGAGGGGGAAGATATGATAACTTAACAGGAATTTTTGGAATGCCAAACATAAGTGGTGTAGGAATAAGTTTTGGAGCAGATAGAATTTACGATTGCTTGGAAGAATTAAAGCGATTTCCCCAAGATATTTCAAATACAACTACTCTTATGTTCGCCAATTTTGGGAAACAAGAAGAAAAACAATGTGTTGTTTGGGCAAAAGAATTAAGAAAAGAGAACATAAGTGCCGAAGTATACCCAGATAGTGTTAAGCTCCAAAAGCAAATGAAATACGCCAACGAAAAACTAATTTCTTATGTTGCTTTAGTTGGTGAAAGAGAATTGGAGGAAGGAGAAATTGAGCTTAAAAATATGATAACTGGAGAACAGAAAAAACTTAACATTGATCAGATAAAAGAGATGTTAAAATCATAAAACCAAGCTTTCTTAATTTTATACCTCGACTAAATTAATTATGTTGCCAACATACGACCAATATGTTGGCAACATAGTTATGTTATGTTGGCAACATATTAGAATTAAATCAGGTTTAAATTTTTCTAATCAAGCAATAAATGATTTTAAGATAAGTTTGAAGGTAGATATGTGTTTATTTTTTTGTTTTATAGTGAAGAATATGGATGCTTACTCCAATTGCAATTGCAAATAATAGAAACTTAACCCAAATAATATTTACAAAACATAAGGCACTAATTGTTATTGTTACCCACAACAAACTTAAACTTGAAATCTTGACCTTAAGAGGTATTGTTTTGTTTAGTTGGTAATCTTTAATATATTGTCCAAATATTCTATGATTAATTAGCCAATTATAGAGTTTGTCTGAGCTTCTAACAAAAAGAAATGATGATAGCAAAAGAAAGGGTGTTGTTGGAAGAATTGGGAGAAAGATTCCAATAATTGCTAAAGTCAGGCTTATTATTCCAAGTATTTTTAATAGTAATTTCTTCATTTTATTCCTGATAGAAAACTCTTTTAACTCTTGAAGAAATTGTTGTAAAGACTTCGTAGGCAATGGTGTCAAGTTCTTTTGCAATATTGTTTACTGCATATTCTTCTCCAAAAATAACAACCTCATCTCCTTCCACACATTCAATATTAGTTATATCTATCATACACATATCCATGCAAACATTTCCAATAATAGGAGCAAGGTAACCATTAATCCAAACCTTTCCATTCTCATTTCCTCTTTTTCTGTTTAAACCATCGGCATAACCAATTGGAATAACCCCAATAGTTTTAGGCTCTTTTGCAATATAACTCATATTATAACCAACAGCTTCTGCTTCACCAATATCTCTTTTCATAGTTAAGATTGTCTTAAGTCTATGAACATATCTTAGTTTTTTCTCATCCTCTTGATTAATCCCAATTCCATACATTCCAATTCCGAGACGGACCATATCGTATTGAGCCTGAGGAAAACGAATAATGGCTGCGGAATTTGCAATATGCCTAAGGATAGGATAGTTAAATTCTTCCATAATCTCTTTGCTTAGGGTTTCAAAAACTTCAATTTGCTTTAAAGTAAAGAAATCAAGATTTGGATTATCTGATCCTGCAAGATGAGAAAAGATAGATTTTATTTTTATGTCTTTGTTAGCTTTTATAAGACTAACCAACTCTTTTATATCAATGTTTTCCATCCCAAGACGATGCATTCCTGTATCTAACTTAATATGGATTATTAATTCTTTTTTATTTCCAATCTTATCATAATCCTTTTTTGCTTGAATAAGTTCTTTAAGAATTGAAATAGAATATACTTCAGGTTCTAAGTCATAATGGATTATTTTTGCAATACTTTCCTTTTCAGGACTCATAACCATAATTGGGAGCTTAATCCCGTTATTTCTCAATTCAACTCCTTCGTCAGAGAAAGCAACTGCAAGATAATCTATATTTTGATTTGCCAAAGTAGATGCAATTTCAAATCCTCCTGAGCCATAACTATGAGCCTTAACCATAGCCATTAGCTTAACTCCTTCTTTTAGCTTAGACTTAAAATAATTAACATTATGTGCTATTGCCGAAAGGTTAATCTCCAACACAGTTTCATGTGTTTTTTTTTCAAAAAAACGACTTATTCTTTCAAATTCAAAACTTCGTGCCCCCTTAATTAATATTATTTGATCCTTATAATCTTTTAATGAGCATTTTTTGAGGAAGTCTTGAGTTGAAGAAAAGATTGTATTGTTTATTGTTAGAATTGATTTGTTCCTTTTAAATCCCTCACCAATACCAATAAGATTATTTATTTTCTTTTCAATTAATAGTTTATTTATTGCTGAGTATAATTCTTTTTCATCAATAAAAGATTGAGTGATGTCGGATAGAATTGCTATTTTTTCCAATTCAATGTTTTGTTGATTCAGAAAAGTTAGAGCCAATTCCAAAGAGGTTATGTCGGAGGAATAACTATCATTAATAATTAATGTGTGATTAATGCCTTCTTTCATTTGAAGTCGCATCTCAAGAGATTGAAGATTGATTGTTCTTTGAGTTAGTTTATCCTTATCAATTCCAACTATTAAGCATCCAATAAATGAATTAATTGAATTTTCAATACTTGCCTTATCAATAAAAGGAATGGAAAAAAATGATGGAACATTTCTATAAATATAATATATTGTTGTATGATTTTTGTTAGGAACTATCTTTTCAATCCTAAAAACTGCATCCGAATCGTAGCCCCAACTTATCAACTGCTTATTAGAGTTTTTATATGCATTAATAATTTCCTTATGAATAATCTTTCTATCACTGCAATAAATTATTGTATCTGCATTTTTGAAAAGTATAATTTTCTGCTGAATCTTTTCTTCAATAGACTTAAAATAGACCTGATGAGCATCTCCAATATTTGTCATAATTCCAATTGAAGGTCTAATCATTTGTTCGAGTTTCTCCATTTCATCCTTTTGCGAAATGCCAGCCTCAATAACTCCCAAATCATCATCTTCCTTTAAGTTCCAAACTGAAAGAGCAACTCCAATTTGAGAATTATAGCTTCTTGGGCTTTGGCAAACTTTTTTATCATTTTCAATAAGTTGAACAATCCAATCCTTAACAATAGTTTTTCCGTTTGAGCCGGTGATTGCAATAATTGGATTTGTAAAATTATCTCTCTTAAATTTTGCAAACGATTGAAAAGCCTCAATTGTGTTTTTAACAACCAAAAAACAATTGTCTTGATAATTAGAAAAGTCATCAGGAAGATTTTCCACAACAAAAACTCGTACACCACTCAAATATAGTTCTGGTATATATTTTTGACCATTATTTGAAAGTGTTTTTATAGCAAAAAATATAGTTCCTTCAGCATTGTTTAACTTTCTGCTGTCAAAAACTAAGTTTTTAATGACGAAATCTTCTTTTAAATTACTAAAAATCTCGCATTTTATATAATTTGAAATATTACTAAGTAGAAAATCCATAAAAAATTAAATATCTGCAAAGTTAGAGCTTTTTATCATTTAAGACCGATTTGCAGTTTAAAAAAGCAATTGAAAATAAAAATATTCCTTAAATAATTTCTTTATTTCAAAGATACTATCTAACTTTGTACTTTCAAATTTCATTATGAAGTTTGAGTAAAAATAATCTAACTACATTTAAAAAAGAATAAATTATGGACGTAAAAAAGATTTTAGCTGATGTTGAAGCTAAAAACCCAGGACAACCATTGTTCCTTCAAGCTGTAACAGAAGTTTTAGAAACTATTGAAGAATACGTTGCTAAAAATCCTAAGTATGATGATAACAAAATCATCGAAAGAATGGTAGAACCAGACAGAATCTTCCAATTCAGAGTTGAATGGGTTGATGATAAAGGTGAAATCCAAGTTAACCGTGGATACCGTGTTCAATTCAACAACGCAATTGGACCATACAAAGGAGGAATCCGTTTCCATCCAGCAGTAACTGTTGACACCCTAAAATTCTTAGGATTTGAACAAACTTTCAAAAACTCCTTAACAACACTTCCTATGGGTGGTGGTAAAGGAGGTTCTGACTTCAATCCACAAGGAAAATCAGCTAATGAAGTTATGCGTTTCTGCCAAGCTTTTATGACAGAATTATTTAAATATATTGGACCAGACACTGACGTTCCTGCAGGAGATATAGGTGTTGGTGGTAGAGAAATTGGTTTTATGTACGGTATGTACAAAAAATTAGCTTGCGAAAACACAGGAGTACTTACAGGAAAAGGTCGTAACTGGGGAGGATCAATCCTACGTCCAGAAGCAACAGGATTCGGTGGAGTTTACTTTGTTGACCATATGTTAAAGAAAATAGGTAAAGATATTAAGGGCAAAACAGTTGCATTATCAGGATTTGGTAACGTAGCATGGGGAGCAGCACTAAAAGCAACAGAACTTGGAGCTAAGGTTGTTTGTATTTCAGGACCTGATGGATATATCTATGATGAAGCTGGAATTGCTGGTGAAAAGATAGATTATATGAACGAATTATTACAAACTCGTAATAATGTTGTAGCACCATTTGCAACCAAATATCCTACTGCTAAATTTATTGCAGGACAAAAACCATGGGAAGCAAAAGTAGATATCGCAATGCCATGTGCAATTCAAAACGAATTAAATGCAGAAGATGCAAAGAAACTTATTGCTAACGGAGTACAATTAGTATGTGAAGTTTCAAACATGGGATGTACAGCAGACGCTATCCACGAACTCCAAAAAGCTAAAATTTCTTTCGCTCCAGGAAAAGCAGCTAATGCTGGTGGAGTTGCAGTTTCGGGTCTTGAAATGACTCAAAACGCTGCTCACCTTGGCTGGACTCCAGAAGAAGTTGATGCTAAACTTAAACAAATTATGAGTGATATCCACGCAAGCTGTGTTAAATACGGTGAAGCAAATGGATATATCAACTATGTAAAGGGAGCTAACGTAGCTGGCTTTATTAAAGTTGCAGATTCAATGATAGAACTTGGTGTTTGCTAAGCTATAAAATTGACAATAATATTAAAGCGTCTCAGAAATGAGACGCTTTTTTTTGTTTATGTTATTTCTGCTTGTTAAATATTAATATCTTTGCCAAAACTAATTAGTAATTAACTTATGACAACAGGTGTATTTAGCACATTTGACGAAAATAATAAATTATTCTCTATAATAGAAAATGAATATCCTCTTTGGTGGGAAAATATTATATCTGATAAAGAATTATATATTGAACTTAGAAAGGATAATTATATTAATGTCTATTATTATGGTGGTTGTGTTGCAAAGATATGTTATAAGCGAGGAATCAAAGCAGAGACTCATAATAAATACTTAAATAAATCTATATCTTTAGGCGAGAATGAATATTTAGATTGTTTAAGTGAACTTGAATCTATGAAAGAAATAGATAGAATTAAATCTAGAATTAAGGAAATCTATCTCAAAGAAGTGAGGAGTGAAAAGGAAAAGAAAGTTCAAGGTGAATTAATATTATTATCAAGAAATAAATATATTGATTCTGAATTTGCTTATAATAAGAATAGTAAACTAAGATTTGATTTAATATCTTTAGAAAAAGGAGAAATTACTTATGTTGAATTAAAACTTATTAGTGATTCAAGATTAACGTCAAAAAAGGATAATGAAATAGAGATAATAACTCAAATGAATAAATATTCTGAGTTTATTCAAGATTATAAAGATGAAATTATTCCATACTATAAAAAGCTTTTGTCAGTAAAGAAACGATTATCTATTATTGACACTATTCCTGAAATTAATATCCTTAATCCTAAACCTCTTTTATTAATATTCAATACCTATTCTGAATTAAGTAAAGGAAAAAATGATAGAATTAATCATATTATTGATAATCTTTCTAATGCAAACTTTGAATATAAATTTATTGGTAATAAAATATAATGGAAATAATAATTCATAGAGGGACAAAAGAAATTGGAGGAACTTGTGTTGAGTTAATAATTAATAAGAAAAGACTATTATTAGATATTGGACTTCCTTTAGATTATGATTCTTGGTCGGATGAGC
>JAQUTD010000054.1 GCA_028709955.1 Bacteroidales bacterium
AAAAAATTATGCCACTACATTTTGCAATATAGTGGCATAAAAATATTGATAATTAAATCTATTCCTATTATTCTTTTACAATAAGCGAAATATATAATTCTTTTAACTGATCCTGAGAAATTGTAGATGGCGCATCTGCCATTGTATCTCTTCCATTATTGTTTTTAGGGAAAGCAATAAAGTCACGGATTGATTCAACTCCTCCAAATATTGAACATAATCTATCAAATCCGAATGCTATTCCTCCATGAGGTGGTGCACCATATTCAAAAGCACTTAATAAGTAACCAAATTGTGAATTCACAACTTCTTTACTCATTCCTAAGACTTTAAACATATCGTTTTGCATATCTCTATCATAAATACGAATTGAGCCTCCTCCAACTTCTACACCGTTGATAACTAAATCATATGCATTAGCTCTTACATCTTTTGGATTAGTATATAACATAGAATAATCTTCTGGTTTTGGAGCTGTAAATGGGTGATGTTTAGCATAAAAACGATTCGATTCTTCATCCCATTCCAATAGAGGAAAATCTACAACCCAAAGAGGAGAAAACTTATTTGGATCTCTGAAACCTAATCTATTACCCATTTCTAAACGTAGAACGCTTAAAGAAACTTGAGTCTTTTCTTCTGTTCCTGCCATTATTAGAATTAAATCACCTTCTTTTGCACTAAATTTCTTAGCAATTTCAGTTAATTGTTCTTGCGTAAAGAACTTGTCTACAGATGATTTGAAACTTCCATCAACATTATACTTAATATATACTAAGCCATTAGCCCCTACTTGTGGTCTTTTAACGAAATCAACAAGTTCATCTAACTGTTTCCTAGTATATTCAGCACATCCTTCTGCACAAATACCTACAACTAAGTCTGCATCATCAAAAACAGAGAAACCATTCCCCTTTGCAACGTCATTTAATTCTACAAATTTCATTCCAAAACGAATATCTGGTTTATCAGAACCATAATACTTCATTGCATCA
Source organism: Bacteroidales bacterium (assembly GCA_028709955.1). Lineage (GTDB taxonomy): Bacteria > Bacteroidota > Bacteroidia > Bacteroidales > P3 > UBA10566. The sequence goes on from JAQUTD010000054.1 coordinate 996, forward strand.
GCCCAAGTTAATCTTGGAAAGTTAGAAAATTCTTTTTGCTTTATTTCTTTAAATAGATGCTTTATCAATCCTTCAAATAAATTAAGAATATCTTCCTGTTCAACAAAAGACATTTCACAATCTATTTGAGTAAATTCAGGTTGGCGATCTGCTCTTAAATCTTCATCTCTAAAACAACGTACTATCTGAAAATAACGATCATAACCAGCAACCATCAACAGCTGTTTAAATGTTTGAGGAGATTGAGGTAGTGCATAAAACTGATTAGGATTCATTCTTGAAGGGACAACAAAATCTCTTGCTCCTTCAGGTGTTGAGTTAATAAGGTATGGAGTTTCAATTTCCATAAACTCCTTATCGTTCATATAGTTTCTAATAATAATAGAAAGTTTATGACGAAGTTCCATATTTTGTTTTACAATATTACGACGAAGGTCTAAGTAACGATATTTCATTCTTAACTCATCTCCACCATCTGTATTATCCTCAATTGTAAAAGGAGGTGTTTTTGAAGCGTTTAATACTTTAAATTCTTGAACTATTATCTCAATTTCTCCTGTTGGAATTTTATTATTCTTATTACTTCTCTCTGCAACAATCCCTTTAACTTGAAGGACGAATTCTCTTCCGAGTTTTCTTGCTTGTTCACAAAGGTCTGGATTAGTCTCCATATTGAAAACTAATTGAGTAATACCATAACGATCTCTTAAATCAATAAAAGTCATCCCTCCTAAGTCCCTAGAACGTTGTACCCAACCACTAAGTGTTACTTCTTGATTCTTATTGCTTATGCTTAACTCTCCACAAGTATGTGTTCTTAACATATGATGTTTTATTTATGATATTGTTTACTCAAATGAAAATTTTCGGGATATTTTGCAACTTTGTCTTTGTAAAACTCTTGAATTTCAACCAAATCTTTTTCATAGTTGCCTGTTGGATAAAATATTTTTCCAGCCCCACCTTCTTTCTTTTCATAATTTAGATAACCTAAATAGATAGGAACATTTGCTTTAACTGCTATATAATAGAAACCTTTTTTCCAATGTTCAGTATATTTGCGTGTACCTTCAGGTGTAATAACTAATGAAAATGTTTCTGATTTATTAAACATCTCAACTATTTGATCTACCATTTTAGTTTTTTTACCTCTATCTACTGGTATACCTCCTAAAAATTTTAATATTGGGCCAAGAGGGAAAAAAAACATTTCTTTTTTTATAAAAAACTTCACTTTAATCCCTAATTGCCATAAGCCTAATCGTCCCCATAGGAAGTCCCACATTGATGTATGAGGGGCTTCGATGAAGACACACTTATTCATATGAGCTTCTTTTTCCCCAACTAATTTCCACCCAGAAAGCCACAATATAAATTTAGCAATTTTTTTCATTAACTATTTAACTAAATTGAAAGTTTCAGATGCAATAACATATTCTTCATTAGTCGAAATCATCATTACTTTTACTTTTGATGAAGGTTTTGAAATAATCAAATCAACGCCTCTTTTTCCATCATTTGCATTTTTATCAAATTCAACTCCTAAGAATTCTAATCCTTCACATATTTTTTCTCTCACATCATCAGCGTTTTCACCAATTCCCCCTGTGAAAAGAATTAAATCTATTCCTCCCATAGTTGCAGCATAACCACCTATATATTTTCTTACTCTATTGCAGAAAAGGTTGAAAGCAATTGTATCTCTTTCATTTCCATTATTTTTTCCATCACAAACCTCTCTCATATCAGCATGACCACTGAGTCCAAGAAGACCTGATTTTTTGTTTATTAAATTATTTGCTGCTGTCATATTTAAACCTTCTTTTTCGCAAATAAATAAAAATGCTCCAATATCTAGGTCTCCTGCTCTTGTACCCATAACTAATCCTTCAACTGGTGTAAATCCCATTGAAGTATCTATTGATTCCCCATTTTTTACAGCACAAATTGAAGCACCATTTCCTAAATGACAACTTACAATTTTAGAATTTTTAATATCTAAGTTTGCAAGCTTAGCAGCTTTTTCTGAAACAAATTTATGACTCGTCCCATGAAAACCATAACGACGGATCTTGTCTTCAGTATAATATTTATAATCAATTGCGTACATATAAGCCTCAGCTGGCATAGTTTGATGATATGAAGTGTCAAAAACAGCAATCTGAGGAACCCCAGGCAAAAGAGCTTCCATAGCTTCAATACCTTCAAGATTTGCAGGATTATGGAGTGGAGCTAATGAACATAGTTCTTTAATTTTTGCTTTTTCTTCAATTCCTACAATAACAGATTTTTTAAAAACTTCCCCTCCATGTGCCACTCTATGACCGCAAGCATTAATTTCTTTTAAGGATTTTATAACACCAATTTTTTGGTCTACAAGAGCATTAAGGATAAAATCGATTCCAACTTTATGAGTAGGTATAGGCGTTTTAATATAATATTTTTCCTTTCCTGTTGGTTTATGAGTAAACTCACCCATTTCCAATCCAATCCTTTCAACCAAACCCTTTGCTAATACCTCTGCATCTTTGGCCATATCAACTAACTGATACTTAATAGAAGAACTTCCACAGTTCAATACTAATACATTCATGATTTATTATTTTATATAAATATTTATTATTTAAGCTTACAAAATTAGAAATAATAAATGAAAGGGCAAAATAATTATTCTATTTGCCTGAATAATAAATAGAAAAAATAAGGAATGCCTGAATAAAAATAAGTACAGTTTATTTTCATCTAACCTTAGGTTATTTTTTCCAAAACTACTATTTAGTAAAAACCGTAAAAGGGATACAAGTTATGTATCCCTTTTATGGTTTAAGAATTTGTTTTTCAGAAACTAACGTCTAAAGTTTTCTTCAGCTTTTTTCCAATCAACCAAGTTCCAAAATGCTTCCACATAGGCTGCTCTTTTGTTCTTTTGGTCAATATAGTAGGCGTGTTCCCAAACATCACATACTAAGATTGGGGTCTTTCCTTGAAGAATTGGATTTTCAGCATTTGAAGTTTGAACTATTTCCAATTTTCCTTCTTTATCCTTTACCAACCATGCCCAACCCGAACCAAAAAGGCTTAAGGATGCGTTAGTAAATTTTTCTTTAAAGGTCTCAAAGCTTCCAAATTCCTTTTCAATTGCTTCCAAAAGTTGGCCTTGAGGTTTAAGAGTGGATTTGGGACTAAGACCATTCCAATAGAAAGTATGATTCCAAACCTGAGCTGCATTATTAAATATAGCTCCTTTTGATTTTAAAACGATTTCTTCTAAATTAGAATTTTCAAACTCAGTTCCTACAATTAATTTGTTCAAATTATTTAGATAGGATTGATGATGTTTTCCATAATGAAACTCTAATGTAGTTTTTGAAATAAAAGGTTCTAAGGCGTCCATACTATAAGGAAGCTTTTCCAATTCAAAAATAGTTTTACTTGCTTGAATTGTTGATTTTATTTCTGTCCCTTTTGATTGAGCGTCAATCTTTGAGAAAGGAATAACTAATAAAATGATAAATAAAAAACTAAATATATTTTTCATTTTCAATTAGTATCTATCTTCAACTTTCTTCCAATCTACTAAGTTCCAGAATGATTCCAAGTATGCTGGACGACGGTTTTGTTTATCAATATAATAAGCATGTTCCCAAACGTCACATACTAAAAGCGGAGTTTTTTCTTGTCTGATTGGGTTTTCGGCATTTGAAGTTTGAATTATTTCTAATTTTCCCTCTGGGGTTTTTACTAACCATGCCCATCCTGAACCAAATAATGTTACTGCAGCGTTTGTGAATTTTTCTTTGAACTGATCAAAACTACCGAATTCTTTCTCTATTGCTTCAAGTAATTTCCCTTCAGGTTTCAAAGGAGATTTTGGAGACAAACAATTCCAATAGAAAGTATGATTCCAAACTTGGGCTGCATTATTAAAAATGCCACCACTAGATTTCATTACTATTTCTTCTAGGTTAGAATTTTCAAATTCAGTTCCAACTATTAACTTATTTAGATTATCTACATAAGTTTGATGATGTTTACCATAATGGAATTCAATTGTTGTTTTTGAAATATGAGGTTCCAATGCATCTTGAGCATATGGAAACACAGGTAATGTAAATTTTGACATAGACTTTTGGATATTAATTAATACAAAAAATTATTTAATAAGATTTTAACGCAATTTATTACTTTATTATTGCGTTGAAAAATTTATTAAGTTAATTTATTTGCTCCAATGAAAAATAAGTTATAATTTTGAAGTCTGAAATTAATAAAACTAAATATTAACCAATTAAAAAACAAATAAACGATGGCAATAAAAGGAGAAGTTGTAATTGATAAAGAGCGTTGCAAAGGTTGTGGAGTGTGTGTTGTAGCATGTCCCAACAAAGTTCTAGCTCTTGCAAAAAATGTAAATGGTAAAGGATATAATTATTCAGAGGCAATTATTGATAACTGTATAGGTTGCGCAAGTTGTGCTATGGTATGTCCTGACGGAGTAATTACTGTTTATAAAGTTAAATTATAAACTATTAAACTATAATAGAAATGGCAAAAGAGCTAAAATTAATGAAGGGTAACGAAGCTATTGCTGAAGCAGCAATACGCTCAGGTTGCGATGGATATTTTGGATATCCTATAACTCCGCAATCTGAAGTTATGGAACATCTTATGGTTGAAAAACCATGGGAAACAACAGGAATGGTAGTTTTACAAGCAGAAAGCGAAACTTCCTCAATAAATATGGTATACGGTGGTGCAGGAGCTGGAAAGAAAGTAATGACTTCCTCATCTTCACCCGGAATAAGCTTAATGCAAGAAGGATTAACTTATCTTGCTGGAGCGGAACTCCCATCATTAGTAGTTAACGTTGTTCGTGGAGGTCCTGGTTTAGGAACAATTCAACCATCTCAAGCTGACTATTTTCAAGCAGTTAAAGGGGGTGGTCATGGTGATTACCAGATGTATGTTTTAGCACCAGCTTCAGTACAAGAAATGTATGATTTTGTGTTTAAAGGATGGGAAATTGCATTCAAATATCGAAATCCTGTTATGATTCTTTCTGATGGAGCAATTGGTCAAGTTATGGAAAAGCTATATGTTGGCGATTATGTTCCTCGTTGGACTGAAGAAGAAGTAAGAAAATTTGCTCCTTGGGCAAGTATGGGAAAACCAGCTGATAGAGATCATAATATAATTACTTCTTTAGAACTTGATTCAGCAAAACAAGAAAAACATAATCATAAACTTCAAGCAAAATACAGAGAAATGGAAGAAAAGGAAGTCCTTTTCGAAACAATAAACTGTGAAGATGCTGAATACATATTTGTTGCTTATGGATCAAGTGCTCGTATTGCTCAAAAAGCAATTCAGCTTGGACGCGAAAAAGGAATAAAAGTAGGTCTTCTACGCCCTATAACATTATTCCCTTTCCCTAAAAAACAAGTTGCTGAATTTTCAAAGAAGGTTAAAGGAATGTTAGCTGTTGAAATGAGTGCGGGTCAAATGGTGGAAGATGTTCGCTTGGCAGCAGAATTCCGTTGTCCTGTTGAACATTTTGGACGTTATGGAGGAATTATTCCTACTCCACACGAAGTATTAGAAGCATTGGAAGAAAAAATCATTAAAGGATAAGAAATATGTTTAATCCAGATATAATTAAACCTGAAAATTTGGTTTACAAAAGAACTGATGTACTTACACAAGCTGTAATGCATTATTGCCCTGGCTGCGGACACGGAACAACTCACCGTATTATTGCAGAAGTTATTGAAGAAATGGGCATTCAAGATAAAGCTATTTGCGTTGCTCCTGTTGGATGCTCTGTATTAGCTTACAATTATTTCAATGTTGATTCATTAGGTGCAGCTCATGGACGTGCTCCAGCAATTGCAACAGCGATTCAACGTCTTTACCCTGATCGTTATACATTCACTTACCAAGGTGATGGTGACTTAGCAGCAATTGGAACTGCAGAAACAATTCATGCATGTAATAGAGGTGAGAATATTGTTATTGTATTTATTAATAATGGTATTTACGGAATGACCGGAGGACAAATGGCTCCGACAACTTTAATTGGCATGAAAACAGCAACTTCTCCTTATGGAAGAACTGTTGAATTAAATGGTTATCCATTACAAATAACTGAATTGTTGGCAGAATTACCAGGAACTTACTATGTTACTCGTCAATCTGTTCAAACAGCAGCTGCTGTTAGAAAAACAAAAAAAGCCATTCGTCAAGCATTTGAAAACCAAAAGAACAAAAAAGGAACTTCTTTCGTTGAAGTAGTTTCTAACTGTAACTCGGGTTGGAAGATGACACCAGTACAAGCTAACAAATGGATGGAAGAAAATATGTTTGTTAAGTATCCAATTGGAGATATTAAAGTTGACGGACAAAAAGTTAAATAATAACCTAAACTTAAAAGCAATGACAGAAGAAATCATCATAGCCGGATTTGGAGGACAAGGAGTCTTATCAATGGGTAAAATTCTTGCTTATTCCGGCGCTATGCAAGATAAAGAAGTAAGCTGGATGCCATCATATGGTCCTGAAATGCGTGGAGGAACTGCAAATGTATCAGTAATTATATCTGATGAAAGAATCAGTTCTCCAATCATTAGTCAATTTGATACTGCAATCATCCTTAATCAACAATCACTTGATAAATTTCAAGACAGTGTTAAGCCTGGTGGAGTATTATTATATGACCCTAATGGAATTTTTAACCCACCAACTCGTAAAGATATTAATATCTATAAAGTGTCTGCAACTGAAAAAGCAGCTGACCTTGGTATGGCTAAAGTATTCAATATGATTGTTCTTGGAGCTTTCTTGAAAGTTAAACCAGTTGTAACTGAAGAGTTCATTGAAAAAGGTTTAATGAAATCGTTACCAGAACGTCACCACGCAATGATACCAGAAAATCTTAAAGCTGTTCAAACAGGGAAATCTCTTGTTGAAGCAGTACATATATTGTAAGAAAGCAAATTCTAACACAATTCTTATTAAAGACCGCAAAATTAATTAGCGGTCTTTTTTATTTTAATTGAATCTAAATAATCAACCACTTCTTTAGGAGATATCGACTTCATACATAAACAATCCTTAGTTTTCCTGCATTTAGAACATTCTTCTTCTTTGCAAAAAACCTTTGTCCTCTGGCCTATTGGTTTCCATCTACCAGGGTGCATAGGACGAATTGGAGGATAAATACCTAAGGCATTAATTCCTAAAGCAGAAGCAATATGAAGTGGACCTGTACTTGCTGCAATTAAACAATCAGATTTATTAATAAAAGATATAAATTCTTCAAGGGAGAAGAGTCCAGTCAAATCATGTACTTTTTCTTTATTCTTATTGATTACGCTCTCCCTGATAAAATCTCCCTCTTGCTTGGTACCACTAATAAATATATTGTAATCTTCCTGCGGCAACAAAGAAATTAAATTATTAAAATTCTCAACTCCCCATTCTCTGGCACTTGAATTTGATTTAGGGTGAAGAATTAAATTAAATCTATTTTTATCAATTAAAGAATCTGCTGGGGTTGGAATATCTTTTGCTTTAATTCCAATAAAATTATTTAATTCATTAACCTCATAAAATAAATTTGCACCAAGACATTTAATTAGCTTTATATTAAGTTGAGACTCATGAAGAGCTGATTTTTTTCTTGAGAGATTGACGAGTTTATTGCAATACAACCAATTATATGTTCGATGTGAAGTTGCAATCCTAAAAGGGATTTTCGCTTTCTTAGCTAATTTTGCTATCTGCTTATTAGGGAAAACATGAATAAAAACATCAATATTTTTTTCTTTGACAATATTTATTTGTTTTGATTCATCTTGAAATTTAATTGTATCCCAATTTAAAAATTCATCTACATAAGAACAACAATCAACAATAGGTTTTGTATATGTTTTTCCAAGAAAAATAATCTTAGAGTCAGGATATAAACTCTTTAATACTCCAGCCATTGGTAAAGTTAAAACAACATCTCCTATGCTGTCCGTTCTACTTATTAAGAAAACAGGGCTTGACTTACTTTTTATTAAGCTCTCGTAATTTTGCATTTTTCAAATATGTTGCAAAAGCAGAGATTTTACATACTTGATAACCTGCATAGCCATCTAATATACCCGCTTTTAATATATAATCTCTAAAAAATTTCCATTTAGGCTTAAACCATAGGCCAAAGATAGTAACTGTTTTTCCTTTTTCAAATGCATCCTTTGATGTTAAATTGGTAAACTTCTCTATCTGAAGAATATGGTCAGATATTGTGTGATAAGAATAATGGTATAAATCTCCTTTAAGAAGTTTAAACTTTGTGTTTGGCAAATAAAGTAAAGACTCATGTATATCACCAACCCATTGAACATTTTTACTGAAGATTCTTTGTTTAACATCTGGATACCAACCACAATGTTTTATCCAAGATCCGCAATAATTTGTTAAACGTTTAAAAGAGAATACAATATAAGGGTTATTTATATTCTCATATTTTAACTTAAGCTCAAGAATACTTTGTTTTAAGTCAAAAGAGAGAACCTCATCTGCATCAATAGAAAGAATTGTATCGTGGGTGGCTAAATTATTAGCATAATTTTTTTGAGAAGAATAACCTAACCATTGATGAGTATGGAATTTAACATTATCGTATTTTAAACAAATTTCTTGTGTTTTGTCTTCAGAGAAAGAATCAACAATAATAATTTCATCAACAATATCTTGTAGTGAATTTAAACAACGTTCGATATTCTTTTCTTCGTTGAAAGTAATAATTACTGCTGAAATTTGCATTTAGGTTATAATAAGGGTGTAACGTCTCTGAAAACAAATTCTTTAATAACTGGTTGCAAAGATGCAATATCAATAACTGTTATTTTTTTTCTCTTAAATTTCTTATCCATTAATGCATCTAATTGTTGGGCATCAAATTTCATTGATTTGGAATTATTAACCTCAACATAGATTGTAATATTCTTAGCTTTCTTTTCTTCTGCACTAATGAAATGATTATGAACCCATGCTTTTTTAACGCCTAATTCTTTAAGAGAGGTTTGAAGTTCAGAAACTAATTTTTTGCGTTTTGTACGAATCCACCAAGAAGGTTTGTTTGATTTTTTTTGAAGCCCTTTTGCTAATCTTTTACTTGTTTTATCTTTAACAATTGACTTTATAGGGTTAATATCAATTTCCTTTACTTGGTCAACCGAAGAGTCTGATGCCGAAACATTTTGAATTTCGTTATCATTCATAAAATTAAAGTTTAACTAAGCCAGCAAATCCCATAAAAGCCATCGCAAGAATACCTGCAGTTACTAAAACAATAGGCATTTTTTGCATACCCTTAGGCATTCCAGCTAAATCCATCCTTTCTCTAAGTCCTGCAAAAAGGACCATTGCAAGAGTAAATCCCAACGCAATTCCAATAGTATAAACTAATGCAGTAATTAAATCAAAATCTTTTTGAATAACTAAAATTGCAATCCCAAGAACAGCACAGTTCGTTGTAATTAGAGGAAGATAAACTCCAAGAGCTTGATATAAACTTGGACTTACTTTTTTCAAAATAATTTCAACCATTTGCACCAAGGCTGCAATAACTAAGATGAATACAATTGTTTGCAAAAATGCAATATTAAGAGGATTTAGTATAGAAAATTGAATAAGATATGTTACCAGAGTGGCAAGTGTCATCACAAAAACAACAGCTGCACCCATTCCTGCTGCAGTTGAAACCTTATTAGAAACCCCAAGAAAAGGACAAATACCTAAAAATTGCGAGAGTATAACGTTGTTAACGAAAACTGCAAAAATAATAATTGCTACATATTCCATAGTTGAAGAACTTTAAATTGAAGATGCAAAACTAATTAAATTTCACAACCTATCAAAGAATATCTCCCATATTTTTTTAATTTTGCACTCAATATCATATATAAAATGAATAAAAACTAATAATTATCGCAATGGAATTCTTCTTTCGCCAGTATGGACAAGGCAATCCAATTCTTATTCTTCATGGTTGGTTGGGAGTGAGCGACAATTGGATTTCAATAAGTAAGTTTCTCTCAACAGAAGGCTATAATGTAATAATTCCCGATTTGCCAAATCACGGTAGGAGCTTTCATACTAATGATTTTTCCTATAAGGAAATGGCTGAAATTATATATGGGTTTTGTAAAACCAAAGGACTTGAAGAGCCTATAATTATTGGTCATTCTATGGGAGGGAAGATTGCAATGGAAATGATAAATATTGATGAGGATTATTTTAAATCTTTGATTGTTGTTGATATTCATTTCAAAGAATATAATATTAACTCCATTAATTCACTACTTGCCTCAACCCTTCTTCAAACCAATATATCTCAATTCAAAAATGCAACTCAGTTAAAAGAATATTTTGTTGAGAAAAGAATACCTTCCAATTTGATTGGAATATTATTGAAAAATGTAGATTATTCAGGAAATAACTTAAAGTGGAGATCTAATATTTCAGTTCTTGCAAAAGAATACCCCAAGGTTTTGGAGAGAGTATCGGTTCAGGAAAATAATATCCCCACCCTATTACTTAGAGGAGAAAACTCCAATTATGTTTTAGATGAAGATGTGATTAGCTTTAAAGAAGTATTTAGAAACTCTGAAGTAAAAACAATCCCAAAGTCAGGACACTGGGTTTTGGTTGACAACCCCACAATGCTAATAAAAGAGATTGTAGAATTCTTGCATTAAACCTTATTATAATTCTTTTAAACCCCATTATAATTTAATTATATCAAATAAAAATTTAGTAACCTGCCACCTTACACACTACATCCTGCCACCTTGTACATAGCATCCTGCCACCTTGCATACAACATCCTGCCACCTTGCAAAAATTTTCTTTGATTTAAATAAATTTTTTCTTGATTTAAGTAAGCCCATTCCTCATTTTGTGAAAAAATTATTTAACTTTGCCTAATCCTTAGCAGTATAATTATATGAAAAAAGTATTATTCATTTTATTAATTTGCTTAATCACCCTATCAAGCAAGATTAGTTATTCTCAAGTTAATAAATCTATTGTTGACACAACAAAGCAGTGGAAT
>JAQUTD010000055.1:0-5315 GCA_028709955.1 Bacteroidales bacterium
TACTAATTGAAAATCGAAATCTACTATTAATTTATTTTCGTTATTCATGATTATTTGTATTATATCTCATAAAGGAAATCATAAGAATGATTTCTCAATATATGAGCGTTAAAAATTTTAAAATAAAAGATTATATCCCCAAATGATCTATTTGAGAATAAATAAAGGAAGAATCTGTAAAACGACACAGATTCTTATAATACAATATCCGATTTTAATAAACTAATAAACATCCAATGATTTTAGAACGGCAAAATTAAAAACAATTATTGAAATAACAAAATTCAACCTTATTTTTTTTAATTGTGTTATTAATAAAGTTAGTCACCTAATAGTAAGTTTATATGATTTGTTATGTGCGGTTCTTTTTAAAAACCCAAAACTTTTGAAGGTTGTAGTTTACGAATATTGATACTATTAAATCAACAACTAAACGGGTTATTTTATAGTCAATCTTGAAAATTGTTGTCAGGAAATATGTACCTGAAGATTTTAGGACTATGCTATTTACTACCATTATAGCAAATTTAAGTAATTGGGTTGAGGTTGTGTTACGATAGGTTTGTGATTTTGAATGAAATGTCCAATACTTATTTAGCGAAAAATTCACTACTGCTCCAACAATACCTCCAATTGCAATTGAAATAGTGTAGTGAATATTGAAGAGTTCTGTGAAGAAAATCATCGTTAAATAATCAACACCTCCTCCAATTGATGCTGAAACTTGAGCCTTAGAAAAAGTTAATATGCCTTTCTTAAATATTGTTATTAGCTTCTTCATGTTCTTGTTTATCTCTAAGATCCGCTAATTTAAGTAAACTAATTATATCTTTAATATTTGAAATTAAAAGAATTAGTGTTGAAAGAGCAGCAAAGTAAACAAATGTTCCATTAAATATAACCTCAATTACTAAAACCAAACATATAACTATCCTTACTTCGGTTGGTCCAAGCAAGCCTGAATCAATTGAATATTTGTTAATTATTTTGTATCTTAAAAGTGTAATTATCATTTCTAAGGCATACATAACTATAAATCCATATCCAATTAATACCCATTGAGGGCCAAGATAAATTATAAAACCAATGCCTATTACTGTAATGCCAATCCAATCAACTGTCATATCCAAACAAAAGCCATACCATTTTCTTGGAGTTTTTCTATAATATGCCAATCTCCCATCAAGAGAATCTCCATACCAGTTGATTATTGAGCCAAATATTCCAATTAAAAGAAAATATGGACTATAAAAGGTTCCTAAAATAAAGCTTAATCCTAAAATTAGATTACCCGATAAGCCAATTCCTGTAAGAATATCTGAGGAAATAAACGATGGAACATGTTGAACTAAATATGCAATTGTGTTTTGCTCATATTTTCGCATTATGTTTGTTCTTTCGCGATCCTTAGCGATAATTTTTAACGCTTGATCAAAGGTCTTATTATTTTCTTTCATATTTATTGACAATTATTTATTAGTAATACTAATTAGCATCAATCCTTAATGTTGAAAAAAAGACAAATGTATTTTTTAGATACTGCAAATATAGTTAATTTAACTTATAATCTGCAATAATAAGTTGAATTAAATTGCATGGACGCAAGTTATTTTGGATTTTAATCAATAGTTGGAGGGTGATAAGGGCAAAATTAATATTCTTTTCCATTTAAAAATACCTTATCAACCTTATTTATTCCATAATAGTATGGCATATATTCTAATGATGGAATTTCTTTTGTTATGTAGAAATTGGCAATCTTTCCTCTGGCAATTGAACCATGTGTTTTGCTTAAGTCCATAGCATATGCGGAGTTGATGGTGGTTGCATTAAAGGCTTCTTGAGGTGTCATTCTATAATTAACACAGGCAAATGTTACTATTGTTTGCATATTTCCAGATGGTGATGAGCCAGGGTTAAAGTCTGATGCCATGGCTACAGGAAGTCCTGCATCCATCATTTTTCTAACTGGTGAGAGTCTCATATTTAAAAAGAAGGCTGCACCGGGAAGAACAGTTGGCATAGTTTCAGAATTTTTTAAACATTCAATTTCTTCATCTCCCACAAATTCTAAGTGATCACAGGATAGTGCATTATGTTTAACTGCAATTTGTATTCCTCCTGAATAATCCAATTCATTAGCATGTATTTTTGGACGCATTCCATATTTTACACCTTGAGTTAATATTCTATCGGTTTCATTAACTGTAAAAAAGCCTTTATCGCAGAATACATCAATAAAGTCAGCAAGATTATCTTTTGCAACTTGTGGAATCATTTCATTTATCACCAAATCTACAAAATCTCCTTGACGTCCTCTATACTCAAGTGGAACTCCATGTGCTCCTAAGAAGTTTGATTTTATGGTTAGGGGAGAGTTTTCTTTTAGTCGTTTAATTACTTTAAGCATTTTTATCTCACTCTCAGTATTTAAACCATATCCTGATTTTATTTCAACTGCACCTGTTCCCATACTGATTATTTCATCCAAACGCTTCATTGCATCTTCAAAAAGTTCATCTTCTGAAGTTTCTTGAAGACGCTTTGCTGAATTCAATATACCTCCTCCTCTTTCAGCTATTTCTTCGTATGATAGTCCTTTAATTTTATCTATATATTCTATTTCTCTACTTCCTGCATAAACCAGATGAGTGTGGGAATCACAAAAAGAAGGAAAAACTAATCTGTTTGTTGCGTTAACAACCTTATCGGAATTAAATTCTTCAATAGATTGCATTGGTCCAAAGTCAATAATTTTATCGTTTTCAATTAAAAGGTATGCATTCTTAATTGTTTTGAGTTCAGACATATCTTTTCCACAAACTTTCAATTTTGGATTATCTTCAACTTGAACTAATTCTTTGATATTTTTTATCAGGGTCTTCATAATCTATAACTTTATTTTAAATTAATATCTATTGGTCAAACATTAAATCCATATAACTATCTTTAAATAATAGATATGTTATTTCAGAAATAGTTATTTCTTCAAATACTTCTGCTTCGTTAATAATTTTAATCTCTGATGATTTAATTTCTATCAATTTATTGTTTCTTTCTATCTGCTTATCAATTACTTTATATGTTATATTCAAATTAGGATTTTCTTTGGCATAAATTTCTAACACTTTTTCAAGGTCAATGATTCTTAATAAACCATTTGTACTTGGCTTAAGAGTTGATAAATCGTATCCTAATTCTTTGTATAAATCATAGGTCTTTTGATGATGAACAATCGATTTGTTTAGGTCTGGATTTTGTTTTTCAACAAAGCATTTAGAATATCCATATCTAATATATGTTTCACTGAGTTCTTCTGAGGCAGGAATTAAACAAGAAAGTGAATAATTTTGTGCTATTAGCTCAGAAAAGATTTTTTGCATTACAACTCTAAAGTAACCTTTATTCCTAAAAATTGGGTTTGTTAATACTGCAGTAACGTATCCCATTGTTAGGTGGTTTGAGTAGTATTGATAATTATAACTTATAATTAACCCCATATAAATAAATTCATCATCAGCTTTTTCAGAATTTATTATAAGATTATTTTCAGAATAATATGTAGCAAAATATCTATTGAGAAAGTCCATATCATCTCCGAAATATTCTGCCCAAGCATATTTTGCTAATTGTTCTTTCATAGAAGGGTAGCTAATGTTTTTGTAACTAATTCTATTGGTTGATAAGATAGCTTTGCTTTTCTTAAACCATCAAGTCCAAGGTCTTCTTCTCTATTTATATATTTATATTGCTCTGGAAGATGAACGGAGAATTCTTTATTGATTATTGCATAAGCACCATCATATTCTTTATTTGCTTTTTCGATATGAGTACAAAATGTATCGTTTTTAACTTTTGAGCCAAGAGAAAAAGCAACCATCTTTCCTTCAACCATTATTGCACCAGCAATAAGAGCTAAGGCATCAAAATTTTCTGCAAAATATTTTATTACTTTAAGTTCATCATTATAACTATCAATGTTTTCAGGATTTTGTTTAGAATTTTCTTCTAACCAACATTCTGCAAATTCAATACATTTATCAATATTTGTAGAATCCATTTCAACATATTCATAATTATATGTTTTGGTGAATTTATTAACATGGTTTCTTTTAGCTTGCAATTTCTTCCCTGTCAGTGTTGATAACGACTCTCTCAAATAAATATAATCGAAATACTCTCTCTTTTCAACTACACTAAACCTGTCACAAAAATATTCTTGAAAAATATCTTTGCAATCAATCATCATCTTCATTTTATAGCCAAGTTCTTTTGAATCTTCAATCAGTTGATTGATAATTTTAACTTTATCACCCTGTCCGATTGGGCAGTGATAACATATTTCATTATTTAATTGGAAATGAACCCTTGTTATTAAAGTGTTGTCAATAATTGCATATTCACCATTTAATGCAAAATTCCATGCACATAGATTTGCAAATGCTGTTTCACAGTTCTTTATTAATTTATATGGATAAAATGAATCGAATATTTCTTTGTCTTTAGGAGTAACTTTTGTAAATTTAATCATAATTATTATATTTTTCTGATTGCAAAGATAGTATATTTAAAAATTTCTTTTAACTTTGCCGTAATTTTATTAATTAAAATCAAAATATTATGACAAAACTAAGATTATCCATGTTATTGCTTTTATGCATTTTAGGAACTTCGTTTGTACCTGCATATGCTGACAACGATTTAAAAGCAACATCAACAACAAATGAAACAACTTTGTCGGAAGACATTAATTCTTTAGCTCCAAGAAAAAGAAGAAAATCTAAGAAAAGAGGTGGAAGAAGAGGTGGAAGACAGGAACAACAACTTTTACGTTTTGGAATCGAAGCAGGGGCTAATATGTCTCAAATTATGAGATCAAGTGACTATACAGATTTGTTATCAATTAGTATGGGAATGAAAGGCGAATATAAATCAGCCTTTGGTATTGGATTCCAAGGTGGAGCTTATATTGACATAAACTTTAGCGAGATGCTTTTCTTAGAAGGAGGTTTATATGCAATACAAAGAACATCAAAATATTCTATTGCGGCAGCATCTAATACGCCAATACCTATGGCTTATACAGATGAAGTAGTTTGCAACCCAATGTATTTAAACATTCCTATCTTATTGGGAGTTAATTTTGGAATTTCTGATAATTCTTCATTTAATATAAAAGCTGGACCATATATTGGAATTGGAATTTCTGGAAAGATGAAGGATACACAAACTTCTGTAGCTACTATATTAGGACAAACTACAACAAGTAGTGATACAGAAGAATTTGATTTTTTTGGTGATTTTAATCAATCTTT
>JAQUTD010000055.1:5415-11990 GCA_028709955.1 Bacteroidales bacterium
AATTTGAAATTATTAAAAATAGAGATATATTAAATCTATCTCTATTTTTTTTATATTTGCAAAATAGAATATTATGTCAAAAAAGAAAACTAAATATATATTTGATCAAAAGTCTTTGTCTTTTAAGATAAAGAAATCGACATTAAAAGAGAAATTAAAACATATTTCTTTTAGCGTTGGTTTTGGTTTAGTAGTAGCAGTTTTATTTATTGTTATTATATATTATTTTATTGATTCACCCAAAGAAAAAATGCTTAAACGTCAAGTTCAAACTTATGAAAGGCAATATAGTGTGTTGAATAAGAAGGTTGATAATTTGTCAAAAGTATTAAATGTTATTGAAGATAGAGATAAAGATGTTTATAGGGTTGTTTTTGAAGCAGAACCAATGCAATATAACTCTAAAAACCTTAATAATAATCTTAAAGAAAGTGTTGCGATTAATGCAGGGGTTAACAATGATGAATTAATTGATAATGCAGTAAAAAAAATAGATGAACTTTCAAAACGACTATATATTCAATCTAAATCCCTTGATGAAGTATTTTCAATTGCAAAAACAAAAAAAGAAAGAATGGTTTGTATGCCTGCAATACTTCCAATTTCAAAAAAAGCATCTAATCTTATTTCGGGGTATGGCTCAAGATTTCACCCAATTCTTCAAATTCGTAGGATGCATTCAGGAATTGATTTTTCAGCCCAAACAGGAACTCCAATCTACGCAACTGGCGATGGTGTTGTTGTAGAATCAGAGAGTGCAGGAAGTGGTTATGGTTTGGCGGTAAAAATAAATCATGGGTTTGGTTTTGAAACTCTTTATGCTCATCTTTCAAAAATTAAAGTGAAAATAGGACAAAAAGTGAAAAGAGGTGATGTTATTGGTTTAGTAGGCAGCACTGGATTAACTCAAGCTCCTCATTTGCACTACGAAGTTCATAAAAATGGTAGTACAGTAAATCCTGTTTACTTTTTCTTTAATGATTTGACTGTTGAGGAATATGAAGAGGTTATTGAAAAGTCACAACAAGATAATCAAAGTTTGTCATAAAATGATTGTAAAAATTGAAAAGTTAGCTGGATTTTGCTTTGGAGTTGTATCTGCAATTAATCTTGTAGAAAAAGAACTTAAAGAATCTGATCAATTATATTGTTTAGGAGATATTGTTCACAATAATAAGGAAGTAGAACGATTATCTTCAATCGGATTAAAGATAATTGATTTAAAAGCTATGGAAACCCTTAAAAATACAAAGGTAATGATTAGGGCACATGGAGAACCTCCTTCAACTTATGAGTTAGCAAAGAAAAATAATATTGAAATTATTGATGCAACATGCCCAATAGTTCTTCTTCTTCAAAAAAATATTAAAAGTGGACAAAAGGAAATGGAAGAAATTGAAGGACAGGTTGTTATTTTTGGCAAAAAAGGCCATGCTGAAGTTATTGGATTAGTTGGACAAACCAAAAATAAAGCTATTGTTATTAGTAGTGCTAACGATTTGGATTTAATTGATTATTCAAAACCTATCCACATATTTTCTCAAACTACCATGAGTAAGGAAGGTTATAAATCAATTTGTGATGAAATTGAAAATAGATATAAATTATTTAATCCAAATTTACAACAAAAGATAATCATTACTGATTCAATTTGTAAGAAGGTATCCTCTCGTTCTAAACAGCTTATTGATTTTGCTGATAGTGTTGATGTTGTTTTGTTTGTCAGTGGGAAGAATAGCTCGAACGGTATTTATTTGTATTCTTTATGTAAGGAGCATAAAGAAAAAACATATTTGATCTCAGCAAAAGAAGATATAAACAAAGATTGGTTTATTGGCTGTGAAAGTGTTGGAATTTCAGGAGCAACAAGTACTCCTATGTGGTTAATGGAAGAAATTGCTGAATATGTATCTAAATAAGCTAAAACTTAGTAATTTCAAAAATATTACTGAGACTGAATTATCTTTCTGTAAAAATATAAATTGTTTGGTAGGAGAAAATGGGGTTGGTAAAACCAATTTATTAGATGCCATCCATTATCTTTCTTTTTGCAAAAGTTATTTTAATGTTATTGATGGGAATAATATAAAATATGATGAAGAATTTTTTGCAATTCATGGATACTACACTTTTGATGAAAATACTGATGAAAAATTTTCTTGTAGCTTAAAAAAAGGACAAAGAAAACTATTTAGATATGGTGAAAAAGAATATAATCGATTTTCAGAACATATAGGGAAGATACCCTTGGTTATGATTACTCCTTCAGATCAAGAATTAATTATTGGGTCAAGTGAACTTAGAAGAAAATTTCTTGACTTAGTTATATCTCAAGCCGATATAATATATCTGGATAATCTAATAAAATATAATAAAGTTCTTGAACAAAGAAATCGTCTTCTTAAACATTTCAGTTCAACAATGAGTTTTGATGCGCTTTCACTTCAAATATGGGATGAGCAGTTAGCTGGATATGGAACTCAAATCCATAATAAACGAAAAGAATTTATTGATAATTTTGCTGAATTGTTTCAGTACTATTATAATTATATTACTTCAGATAAAGAATTGGTATCCATAGAATACCAATCATCAGATTTAGATGAAAATTATTTATCATTATTGTTTGATTCGAGAGAGAGAGATAGGATACTTAACTATACATCAATAGGTGTGCATAAGGATGATTTGATTTTGAAGATGAATGATAGAAATATTAGAAAATATGCATCGCAAGGGCAACAAAAATCTTTTCTTTTAGCTTTAAAATTGGCTCAATTTGAATATATTTTTAAAAGGACAAAAATTAAACCAATACTTCTCTTAGATGATATATTTGACAAATTAGATTTAAGCAGAATAAGCAAACTTATGCAATTAGTTGGAAGTGAAAGATTCGGTCAAGCATTTATTACTGACACTCAATTGGGAAGGGTTGAAGATATTTTCAAAAAAACCAATATAGAACATAAAATATATAAACTTAGTGAGAGGGGAATAATTGATGAAAAGTAAGAATTATGTTGATAAAATACGCTTTAACGTTAGAGAAACAAAGGAAAAAAATATTAAGGACGTTTTAAAAGATTTTTTCTCTTACCATCACATTGATGCAAATTTGGAAGAAGATGGAATAATTGCGGCATGGAGAGAAATAACAGGTGAATTAATTTATAAACTAACATCAAAAATTGTTGTTGAAAATAACTGCTTATATGTTAAGGTTAATTCTCCAGCCTTGAAACAAGAACTAATGTTAGTACGTACATCAGTTCTTGAAAAAATCAAGACAAAACTCCCTAACTGCGGACTAAAAAACATTTATATAAAATAATTTATTTAACTAATTACAATCAGGAATAATTTAATTTTAAAACAGATAGAAAGAGATTTATAATGGGATTTACACAAAAGTTTGTCAATAAATATATTAAAGGAAATGAAATGTTTTATCGTTTTATAAATGTGTTTTCTGTTGATGTATTTGTTAGAGGAGCAAATTTACTTTTAATCCCTGTTTTTTTATATCTGATGACAAGAAGAGAGTTTGGAATATATAATTATCTCTATTCTTTTGCAATGACAGCTTCGGGAATTCTTAACTTTGGGTTCTACGTTTCTTTATCAAAGCTATATGCAGACACAATTGAGAATATAAAGAAACAATCCTCAATGATATTTACAGTCACGACATCCCTACTCGTTCTACTTTCAATTTCAATTATAATTTTATATTTCACCAAGACAGATATTAGTTTTTTTAACTATTCAATGAAGAATAATTTGGATGAAATCAATACTTCTATATACTTAAATTATAGAACTTATGTTTTTATTGCAATTATTTCAATGATATTCACTAACTATCTTACATTCTTTTTTATTAGTTCTGAAAACATCCCAAAACTCCAAAAGTTCAACATTTTTCGTTTAATTCTTTCCAATGGAACTGCAATATTAGTATTATACTTTTCTTCATCCGACACTGTTATGTTGAGATTAGCAATAACCTATGTTGCTGAACTTTTGCTGACAATTGTTTTTGGGTCATTTATTGTTAAAAGATTTATTCCTGTTTTTGATTTTTACTATTTAAAAAAAGCGTTTAAAATTGGTACTCCTATTATGATAGCAGCAATTATGGCCACTATGGTTAATTTTGGAGATAAGTTCTTTGTTATGAAATATGCTGGGGTTAATGATTTTGCTGATTATAGTTTAGCAATTATGTTAGCTACAATAATATTAATTGTTTTTCAATCTTTTAACTTCGTATGGTTGCCCTTGTTTTTAAAAGAAAAGGATATGGCTACCCTAAAAAGAAAAACTAAGCGTTATACTATTTTTATGTTTCTTGCCTTATTTGGAATTGGATTTATAATTTTCTTGGTTGTGTGGGTTGCTCTAAAATTTAAAATAATACCTTCAACTTATTCTGGAGGAATATTATTGGTTTTACCTATTCTGATTTTTTCACAAATATTTGCGGCACTTATTGGTTTATATGTTAATTTTATGACCTATTTTGAAAAAACATATATCCAAGTGTTTGTTGGAGGAGTTATTAGTTTTATTGGATATTTCTTATTTGATTATCTTACAAGTGCTTATTTGGTTGTTGGGGCAGCATTGGCTCTTCTAATACTTAATATACTTTCATTTATATTTTACTATACAAGAACTCAATACTATATCAGTAATAGATTAATACATAATAAAGCTTAGTTTTTTCTAGCCCGTAAAGAAAGGTTATTATATTTTTATTACCTTTGTAAATTGAAAAAGAATAATTAATGAAAAGAATACTTGTTACTGGTGGAGCTGGTTTTATCGGTTCTCAATTGTGTGAAAGATTATTAAATGAAGGAAATGAAGTAATTTGTTTGGATAATTATTTCACTGGAAGCAAAAGAAATATCATTCATCTTATAGACAATCCTTATTTTGAGCTTATAAGACATGATGTTTGCTCGCCTTTTTTTGTTGAAGTTGATGAAATATATAATCTTGCATGTCCTGCCTCTCCTATTCACTACCAATACAATCCAATCAAAACAGTAAAGACATCTGTTATGGGAGCATTAAATATGCTTGGTTTAGCGAAGAGAATTAACGCAAAAATACTTCAAGCTTCAACATCTGAAGTTTATGGAGATCCAGAAGTACATCCTCAAGTTGAATCATATTGGGGAAATGTAAATCCAATAGGTGAAAGAAGCTGTTATGATGAGGGAAAACGTTGTGCAGAAACTCTTTTCATAAACTACAACAAACAAAATAATGTTAAAATAAAAATAATTAGGATATTCAACACCTATGGTCCCAAAATGCACCCTAATGATGGCAGGGTTGTAAGTAATTTTATTGTCCAAGCCCTAAAGGGAGAAGATATAACAGTTGCAGGAGATGGTTCACAAACAAGAAGTTTTCAATATGTTGATGATTTATTGGAAGCAATGATTAGAATGATTGCAACTAGAGATAGTTTTACGGGTCCAGTAAATACAGGTAATCCAAATGAATTTACTATTTTAGAACTTGCACAAAAAGTTATTGAATTAACAAATTCAAAATCTCAAATAAAATTTATCCCTCTCCCTTCTGATGATCCAACACAAAGAAAACCAAATATTGACTTAGCTAAGAAAGAACTTAATTGGGAACCTAAAATTCAACTTAATGAAGGATTAATAAAAACAATTGAGTACTTTGACAAACTATTAAAAGAAAACATCTAATTATTTAATTGCTATGTACAATATCCCAATACTCTTTATAATTTTTAATAGATTAGATACAACAGAACAGGTTTTTGAGCAAATAAGAAAACAAAAACCTAAATATCTATATATTGCTGCCGATGGACCAAGAAAGGATAGAGAAGATGATAATGAAAATTGTAAGAAAACAAGAGCAATTATTGATAGAATTAATTGGGATTGCGAATTAAAAACATTGTTTAGAGAAGAGAATTTAGGTTGTGGAAAAGCAGTAAGTGGAGCCATAACTTGGTTCTTTGAAAATGTTGAAATGGGAATTATTCTTGAAGATGATTGTCTCCCTCATGAAGATTTTTTCCCTTATTGTGAAGAGCTTCTAATCAAATACAAATACAATAAAGAAGTAAAAATGATTTCTGGAGATAATTTTCAGAATGGAATTAAAAGAGGTGATGCATCTTATTACTTTTCGGCATACACTCATATATGGGGTTGGGCAACCTGGAAAAGGACCTGGCAAGAATATGACTTTTCATTAAATAATATATCAAAAAAAGGATTCAAAAAAATTCTAAAACAATATTTTTCTTTATGGAATGAACGTCAAGTATGGTTAGATAAATTTGTATTAATGAAGAAAAGCGTAATTGACACATGGGATTATCAACTTAGTTTTAATATTTGGAAAAATCAGGGCATTAATATTATGCCTAATGTAAACTTAGTGTCAAATATTGGCTTTGGTGAATTATCTACACATACAAATGATAATAATAATGTTTTGGCAAATATTCCATCAAAACCTATATGGCCTATAAATCATCCAGATTTAATTTCTATAAATAAAGAAGCAGA
>JAQUTD010000158.1 GCA_028709955.1 Bacteroidales bacterium
TTCAAGGTCTTTTATGGTTTTCTTAAGTGTGGATTGATTGTTGAAATATAAGAATTTGTTATTATCTCTTAGTTTAATATCATAATATTTCTCGTCAATATTAAGAGGTATTTCGTAGTGATTTGATATTGTTTTTAGTAAGTATTTTAAATAAAGATGTTTTTTGATGTCATATTCAATTGCTGTGTCTATTATGTTTTGCTCAAACTTCTTTAAATCAACAATCTCAATATTATAAACCTCTTTTTCTTCCAGAATTGTATCTATTTTAATATTTGTTTTTCTAATTATTTCCTCATTAAGTTGATGAAGGTCTATTCTATTTAATGTGTCGTTAGTTTTTACTTTTAAATTGTAGAAAGAATAGAACATAGGATATGTTTTTATGGTGTATGGAGAATCAAAATACAGCATTGAAACAATTTCAGGTAGCATTTTCCTGTTAATATTTGCTCCATAACCTCCATAGTTATTGGTTATGTATTGTGAAGTTAGTCCTGAAATGGGGGTTAGGGTGCCTTTGTAGTTTCCTTCGTTAAGAGTTATTGTATCTCCAAAAGGAATAATAAATCCTCCAATAAGAAAAAGAGAAAAGTTGTAAATAGAGTGAGTGAGTATTGCATATCGAAATTTAAACCTAATTGCAACAAAGCTAAGAAGTAGTGCAATTGAAAGATATGTTGGAATGGAAATAATATAAACACTCAATTCTAAATTCTCAGAATGAGCTAAAACAAAACCTAATGAAGATATTATTGCAAGCGAAATTAGCATTGTCTTTGGTTTGTTTTTAAGAAGAAGAACTACTAACAAAAACGCCAGGAAATAGACTATTGAAATATAAGGATTGATAAAAAATAGAAAAGCACTTGAAGCCACAAGACTTAAATACTTTGTCCATTTCTTGTTTATTGCCCATGAGCGAAATGAAAACTCCTCTAATATTGGTGCAATTACAACAGCAGTAATAAGGAAAAGCCATCCATTCAAAGATGAAATTTGTTCAAGGATAGGATTGTCTTGAATACTTATCTCCTTTTCAAAGACTATGCCTAATATCATTCCTAATATATAAGACAGAACCGCACTTATCCAAAGCCAGTTGTAATTCTTTTTTAAATACTTTTTCATATTCCAATCATTTATAGGAGCAAAGATAATATATTTATTCTAAATTTTCATTGTAGATTATTTTTGTTTTATCTTTGCACTCTATGGAAAAAAAAGAAAATGCTTTTAAAACAAAGACCACTCGTCTTACCTCCGACCAAGCTTTTGCTCTAAATGGTAAGATTCCTCCTCAGGCTTTGGAGTTGGAGGAAGCTGTGTTGGGAGGTTTGCTATTAGACCAAGATGCAATAACAAACTCAATTGATATTATCCGTGAGGATTATTTCTATACTCCTGAGCATAAGGAAATCTTTAAAGCAATTAAACAACTTTTCTATAATAGCTCACCAGTTGATATTCTTACTGTTGTTGAACAGTTGAAAAGAAATGGAACCTTAGAAATGGTGGGTGGTGCGTATAAAATTTCTACCCTGACTTCACGTGTGACTTCTGGGGCTCATATCGAGTATCATTCAAGAATACTTTCAGAGAAATATATTCAAAGAGAGTTGATTAGAGTTTCAACCGAAACCATTAAAGATGCTTATGAAGAAACAACTGATGTTGTTGAACTGTTAGATAAAACCGAAACTAATCTAATGGACATAAGCGATAAGAACTTTAAGAGCGACTTCCAAGAGCTGGAGTCATTGCTTTATGAGGCTCAACAAGAAATTGAATCAGCTCAAAAAGCAGGTGGCATAACCTCTGGTGTTCCTTCTGGGTTTAGAGAATTGGATAGTGTTACAACTGGTTTTCATAAGGGTACTCTTATTATTTTAGCTGCCCGCCCTGCAATGGGTAAAACTGCCCTGGCTCTTTCTATGGCAAGAAATATGGCAGTTGATCATAATATACCTATTGCTTTCTTCTCATTGGAAATGACTGCCTTAGAACTTACAATGCGTTTGATATCATCTGAGGTTGAAATTTCTGGAGATAGATTAAAGAAGGGAGACCAGCTCAGAAAAGACGAAGTTGAACGTTTGCATGATATAGGTAGGCTCTCAAAAGCTCCAATCTACATTGACGATACTCCTCAACTAAAGATTTTTGAACTAAGAGCTAAATGCAGGAGATTGAAGCAAAAATATGATATTAAAATGGTTTTCATCGACTACCTTCAACTTATGAGCGGCAACTCAGACAACAGAAATGGTAATCGTGAACAAGAAATAAGCACAATATCTCGCCAATTGAAAGCCCTTTCAAAGGAGTTGAGTATTCCTGTTTTGGCCTTAGCTCAGCTTTCACGTGCTGTTGAAACTCGTGGTGGAACTAAGAAACCAATGCTTTCCGACTTAAGAGAATCGGGTGCTATTGAGCAAGATGCCGATATTGTTATGTTTATTTATCGTCCTGAATATTACGGATTAACCGAAGGTGACGAGAAGGGTCCAACTGCTGGAATGGCCGATGTTATTATTGCAAAACACCGTTCTGGTCCTGTTGGAGAGGTGCGTTTGAGGTTCGAAAGCAGGTTTGCTAAGTTTGTAAATAAAGATTATATGATGGATGCAAACC
>JAQUTD010000159.1 GCA_028709955.1 Bacteroidales bacterium
TAGCAAATATAATTTGAATATAAATAATTAAAGGGTAATATCTTTATGAAGCAATTAATTGAATGCGTTCCTA
Organism: Bacteroidales bacterium; assembly: GCA_028709955.1. Lineage (GTDB taxonomy): Bacteria > Bacteroidota > Bacteroidia > Bacteroidales > P3 > UBA10566. The sequence continues at coordinate 74 of JAQUTD010000159.1, forward strand.
ATATTAGTGAAGGACGTAACCAAAATATCATCAAACAAGTTGTTGATGAAATAGAAAAAGTTGACGGCGTTAAATTATTAGACGTTGATCCAGGTGCTACAACAAATAGAACTGTTATTACTTTTGTTGGAGAGCCTAAAGATGTTTGTGAAGCTGCTTTTAGAGTAATTAAGAAAGCTTCTGAACTTATTGATATGAAATCACATCATGGTGACCACCCTCGTTTTGGTGCAACTGATGTATGTCCTTTAATTCCTGTATCTGGAATTACAATGGAAGAAGTTGTAGAATATGCAAGAGCATTAGGAAAAAGAGTTGGTGAAGAATTAAGCATTCCTGTATATTGTTATGAAAATGCTTGTATGGAACCAAAAAGAAGAAACCTTGCTTCTTGCCGCGCTGGTGAATACGAAGGATTAAAAGAAAAGATACAAAACCCTGATTGGAAGCCTTGCTTTGGTCCTAATGAGTGGAATGATAAAATAGCTACAACAGGAGCAACTGCTATTTCAGCAAGAGATTTCCTTATTGCAGTAAACTATAACCTTAACACAACATCTGTTCGTCGTGCCAATGCAATTGCTTTTGATGTTAGAGAAAAAGGACGTCCTGCAAGAGAAGGCGGAAAAATTAATGGAACTCCATTAAAAGATGAAAACGGTAAACCAATTATGATTCCTGGTTCTTTAAAAGGAACTAAAGCTATTGGCTGGTTTATTGATGAATATGGAATTGCACAAGTTTCAATGAATATAACTAATATATCCCAAACTCCTCTTCATATTTGCTTTGAAGAAGTTTGTAAAAAAGCTGGAGCAAGAGGAATAAGAGTAACAGGTGTTGAAATAGTTGGTTTAATTCCTAAGAAAACTTTGATTGATGCTGGTAAATATTACTTAGCAAAACAAGAACGTTCACTTGGAATTGATGAAAAAGAAATAATAAAGATTGCTATTAAATCAATGGGCTTAGATGATTTAAAACCATTTGTGCCAGAAGAAAAGATAATTGAATACCTAATTGAAGACAAGTCAAAGAAGAAATTAGTTGATATGACCTGCGAAGAATTTGCTAATGAAACAGCATCAGAAAGCCCAGCTCCTGGTGGTGGTTCAATTGCAGCTTATATGGGTTCACTTGGAGCATCACTTGCAACAATGGTAGCTAATCTTTCCTCTCATAAAGCAGGTTGGGATGAAAGATGGGAAGAATTTTCTATAATTGCAGAAAAAGGACAAGCCTTAAAAGACGAATTAATCCACCTTGTTGATGAAGACACAAATGCTTTCAATAAAATAATGGACGCTTTTGGCCTCCCAAAGAAAACTGAGCAAGAAAAAGCAGCAAGATCAAATGCAATTCAAGAAGCAACAAAATATGCAATAGAAATTCCTTACCGCACACTTTGCAAATCATTTGAAGTATTTGAAATATGCAAAGCAATGGTAGAAACAGGAAATCCTAATTCAGTAACAGATGCCGCAGTTGGTATCTTGTGTGCAAGAGCAGCTTGTTATGGAGCCTTTATGAATATGAAGATTAACGCATCATCATTAAAAGATAAAGTCTTTGTAGATGACATAATAGGCAAAGGACAAGAATTAGTAGATAAAGCAGATGCTATTGAAAAAGAATACACTGCTAAGGTTCTAAAACAAATATCAGAATAAACATTGAAAGCATACTTATTAGTAGCCTTAGGAGGAGCAATTGGTTCTGTTTTTAGATATGGCATAGGTCAACTCTTCTCAACAAAAGCCACATCCGCCTTTCCTTGGGCTACTCTTCTAATAAACCTTTTGGGATGCTTTCTGATAGGACTATTCTTGGGAGTTTTAGAAAGATACCAGTTTGACTCACATAATTCCTTTCGTACATTTTTCATTGTAGGACTATGTGGAGGCTTTACAACATTCTCAAGCTTCTCCTCCGAAACACTTGGACTTTTTTTAAGTTCACAATATATTCAAGCAATAATCTATATCTTAACCAGCATATTGCTTGGATTAGCCCTAACCTGGCTTGGATACAGCCTTTTAATGAGTCGATAAGACCATCTTGAGAAATTAAGATAGTCATATCAACATTTAATCATAGTAAATTTATAGAAACGAAACGCCATTTCGTTGCAACGAGATGCCTTTTCATCATAACGAAATGCCTTTTCATAACAACGAAAAGGCATTTCGTCGCTATAAAATGGCATCTCACACAATAAACATAGGCAAATTATGTTATAATAATAGCATAAAGATTTTGAATTATAAAGTCTTAGGCTAATAATTAACCTTTTTATTAACCAAAATCTAAAAGTCATGAGTTTGAGATATAAGATTTGGAAAAGAAAATTCAAGGATGCCTTTGGTCAGGAGCAGGAAAAATATTATGCAGTTAAGGAAACCTATGGTTGCACCTCAACAGAAGCTCTGGCAGAAAGAATTGAGAAAGCATCATCAATGACAAAAGGAGATGTGGCATCTGTTATTATAAGTCTTGCAGACTGGACAGCCTTGGAGTTATCAATTGGAAA
>JAQUTD010000056.1 GCA_028709955.1 Bacteroidales bacterium
AATTGGAGGGTACAGATATAACAATTGATGATATGACATCCAAGATTAACCAAGCCATAACTCTTTTAGACCAATGCAAAGAAAGTCTACATGAAATCAATGAAGATGTAAATAAAATTATTGAAGAAATTTATTTAGCTAATGAAAACGAAGAATAATGTATATAAATACTAATTACCCATCAATTGTTTAGTACATTAATCAATTTGTCATATTATTCTTAATCCTTTAATTCAAAATAGTTTTTTCTGGCTTTGTTTATGAATTTAAATTTATAATCTAATACTATTAAGTCTGGAGCTTCATTAAGATTAAAAGACAATGTGGTGTTTAATGAATTAAGATTCAATTCCTCTTGATGAATAATTTTATCTTTTTTTAGGAATGTAATATCAATTAGTTCAGAGTTATTAATCGGATATGATTCATAAGTTTTCCTCGTAATTATGTTTTTTATTATCTGAAAATCAACATTTACTTCAACTTTATTATTTTTCAAAGCTATTACTTTAGCCCTTTTTATATTGTAGTAATATTGAATATTTTTGAGAAATAGCTCATCAATCATAACAGAATCTGACTTTAAAGTACTGGACTGTAGATAGTATATGAAATCTTGTAGTGATACAAATTTTCCTATAGATATATTAATATAATTTCGGAGAAGAGTATCAAATTTTTGATTTCCCATTTCCATTGAAATCCTTCTAAAAGAGGCTGGAGCCTTATAATAAAGTGCATATTTATCATCAAAAGCTTGATTTAATGGAGAATCTTCATAATTTGATGCTCTTTTTAAGATTATTTCAATGTATTTCCTACTTATATTGAAGGGATAAAAGTTTTTTAGTTGCTCCATTGCTGAATACTCCACTAAACCTTCAGTTAAAATTGAAGCTCCAGGCAAATATGATGTGTTTAATTTGCCTCCAAACCAAAAGTGAGCTATCTCATGAGCTAATAATATTTTTGCAGAATTGATGTGTAGGGTATCTAAAAAATCATATGTAAACATTTCCTCTTGAAATACTAAACTATTTCCAAAAGAAGAACCTCCGTTTCCTCTATAGCTTGCTGCTTCAGCAATATTTATTGTTTTATATGGGAGCTGTCCATAAATTTTAGTGTAATTATTTATTAATCTGTTCGACGTTTCAAGTATTCCTTGAGCTCCTTTTTCATGCTGAGGTATATAAAATACATTTATCTTATATCCATTATTCTCTATATATATTTTCTTAAATTTTGAAGATGTAATAACTGAAAAATTAAATAAATCCATTTCTGGATATGAATTATATTCATAAAAAGCTCTTGAATCTATATTCCATTTCTTTTTTAAATTTCCATCACTTACTATTACTTGATTAATTGGAGAGGAAATAATGCATTTAATTTTAGGATTAATTCTATTAGAATGTAATCTATTTCTTTCTTTAAAATAATTTATTTCTTGAAGAGTTTTTGGGATAAAGTTTTTCCCTCCATTTTCTTCTCTATATAAACCATAACCTATGGTCATAACAAAATATCTACTCTCAACTAAAGTCCATAAAGGAGAGATATGCATATCACGATAACCAGCATTATTAATTTCTTCCAATCTTAATTTATAGGTTATAAATACTGAATCATTTGGTTTTAATGATTTGTCTAATATGAAAGCAAAGAAATGATTTATGGTATCTTCTATTATTGCTTTATGAGGAGAATTTAATTTTATTTGTTGAAACTTAATATTTGCACTTTCTCTTAAAGGCATTGTAAAATATAGAGTGTCAATATTTACACTATCTATATTCTTTAGCCAATAATCCCCTTTTACTAAAACATATTTTTCTTGAGGGAATAAATCTAAATCAAATTCAGCATTAATGATTTCAGGTTGTGGGCTATAAAGATATTTTTTGTAGAGTTTAGTGTATTGCTCATAATTTTGTTCTCTTTCTTTTAACCCTTTTATCTCTTTGTTATGGAAAGATATTATTAAGTAAGCCGAAGAAAGAACAATAAAAAGTGGAACAAACACAACATACAAGTATTTTTTTTTATAATTTATTCTTTTAAAATTTCTGATTCTATTTTTTATATTTTTCTCCTCTGTCCTTGGATAAATAAAAGAAAATATAATTAGCAGTGCCGTAATAAGATATACCCAATATGAGTAAAATAATCCGAAATAAGACAATTGGAAAATACTTGGATAAGGATTTATATCGGAATTAAAGAGTTCTGGAATATAAAAATAAGATAGTAAATACCAATTATGATTGTAACGATCTCCAAAAAAAACAAATAATAATGCAATATAATAAATAATTACACCAATGACGACAGCTAAGCTTTTTCTACCGAGAATTAAATATAATAGGATAAAACCACATCCAGCGAAAAAAAAGATTATGTATTCTATAAAAAAAGATAATAGAATATATTCAAAAGATAATAGATTATCTATTCCAAACCTATTTAAGGCAGCAATAGCATAAGCTCCAGAAGCAATTATGAGGCATAAAATGAATAATATAAAAAAAGTTATCACAATTGAGAATACTATACTAATATTGCTAATAGGCGTGGCATAACTTATTCTATAAAATTTATTATTTCGTAAAGCGTCAAATAAATTCAGGGGAATGAAAATTATTAATACATTTAATAAAAGAGGGAATAGTTCATACTTATTAAAACTATTACTTATTATTAAAGAAGAAGGGAATTGTGTAGCTCCAAATTGATCATTGAAACTTGAACTTGCATCAATAGTTAACCCAATAGTTAGAACAATTAATAAAAATAAAAATGTCTTCCTTTGCCATATATATAGCCAATGAAAACGTATTAACGAGAAAAAACTATGGGAGGAGTAAAATAAATATGGGATTTTACAAATTCTTCTTGTAGAATAAGAGTAGGAATATAAAATATTTTGAGAGTAGTGAGATAATGCAAAATAAAATATTATTACAGTAATTGATATTATAAATATCCTACTTAAAATAAAATTGGATATTAGAGGTTCTTTTGAAATAAAACTAAACCCAAAAATATCAGTAAAAACCAAAATAACAGGATTTATTTCTTCCGATCTATTTAATATTGTCCCTATAGCGGTAAAAAATAAGGCAATACTTATTCCTAACATATTCCCAATAAAGGTTCTTAAATAAAGAACACAAGAATAGTGAATAAGTAAGATAATTATAATAATAAACAATAAATTCAAGTAAAACAGCAATACATTGCTTTCTGATAAAATTCTGAATGTTTCAAAATTATTTATTATCCCATCATAAAGAATTAAGAAAAGAAAAGAAAGAATAGTAATAAATATTTGATATATTAGTGTATATAAAAAATTATGAACGATAATTTTTTTAATTCCAAAATTATAAGTGTATAATAATTTATCAAATCCTGAACGAAAGTATGAAATTAATTCTGACGCTGTGAATAGGTAAGCTATTATTGATTGAATAAAACAGAAATAGAATGTGAAATTGAAACGTAATTTATTAGAGGAATGTCCCTGTGAAGCACTAATAAAATAAATAAATAAAAGCAGAATAAATAAGACATATATTAAAGTCTTTTTTATTGAGAAAAGCCCTTTAAGTTTATTTATACTATACTTCATTTCCATAATATTATAGAACCAAGTTCTTGTTTGATTTTATAATATTTAGATAGATATCTCTAAGGGGAGAAAGATTTTCATTTGCATTAGAAAAATCTGTTCCATTTAACTTACCTTCAAATGATTTTATAAGTTCTATAATTAAACCACTATATAATACCTTCCCTTTATCAATAATTATCACTGAGTTACACGTTGAATCAATATCTTGTATTATGTGAGATGAAATAAGCACAATCTTATTAGAATATTGTCTAATGAAATTATAAATATGCTCTTGTTCATAAATATCCAATCCTTTGGTAGGTTCATCTAAAATTAAAATTTCTGGATTTCCTAAAAATGCTTGAGCAATTGACAATCGTTGTTTCATCCCACCAGACAATTCTTTCACATAAGCATTTTCTTTATCCGATAGATTTAACATTTCTAATAATTCTCCAATCTGTTTTTTAGCATCTTTATATTTTATTTCCTTAAATTGAGAAATTAATAATAGAAGATTTTTAACCTTCATATAATCAGGCAAACCACATTCTTGAGGTACATATCCTAAAATAGAACGATATTGTTTTGAAATATTATTGATGTCTTTTCCATTATATAAAACATTTCCGCCCTTATTTGGTTGAAGAATTGTAGTTAAAATTTGCATTAAAGTAGTCTTTCCTGCCCCATTAGCACCAAGTAATCCACAAATTCCTGGTTTAATATCTAATGTAACATTTTCTAATGCCAAGAACGTTTTATTATATGTTTTAGATATTTTATTGCAATTTAAACTCATCTCTTTTGTATTTTCGTCATTTATATGACATCGGCTTTAATTATTTAGCTAATGAAAACGAAGAATAAAAACATGTTTGTTGTAAAATTCAATAAATCTACTCTTGAATAAATTTACCTTCTTTATCAATAAAGCCAACCCTACCATCAATTTCAACCATTGCCCAATCATTCTTTTGAACATCAAACATATCAATCTTATCATATATAGGCTTAACAACTTCACGCCCTTTGTTATCTATAAAACCTAACTTATTACCTACCTTAACCATTGCCCAATCGTTTCTGTAAACATCAAACATATCAATTTTATCATAAATAGGCTTAACAACTTCACGCCCTTTGTTATCTATAAAACCTAACTTATTACCTACCCTAACCATTGCCCAATCGTTTCTGTAAACATCAAACATATCAATCTTATCATAAATAGGCTTAACAACTTCACGCCCTTCGTTGTCAATAAAACCTAACTTATTACCTACCTTAACCATTGCCCAATCGGTTCTGTAAACATCAAACATTTCAATCTTATCATATTTTGTTTGAGCATAACATAGTCCTATTGATGAAAATAGCACTAAAATAAAAACAAATTTTTTCATACATTTAATTATTAAGCAAGACATATTAAATAAATCATTCAGCAATAATACAAAAAATTATTCTACTAAAATCAAGAAACATAAAGTTATTTCACAGCCACTAATATTTTTTGTCGTGCGGGATTTAGAAACTCTCAAGTAATAAACAATTCCCAAGTCAGGGCATTGGGCTTTGGTTGAAACCCCACAATGCTGATAAAAGAGATTGTAGAATTCTTGCATTAAACCTTATTATAATTCTTTCAAAGCCCATTATAATTTAATTATATCAAATATAAATTTTGCATCCTGCCACCTTACACACTACATCCTGCCACCTTGTACATAGCATCCTGCCACCTTGCATACTACATCCTGCCACCTTACTGAATTTTTCCTTGATTTAAATAATTTTTTTCTTGATTTAAATATGTTGTTTCTTGATTTGAGTAAATCCTTTCCTTGTTTAGTATATTAGGCATTTATTTCATATTGCTTAAAAAGGGAATTATTTTGGAGGAGTGTCCCTGAACCTTAAGTTTGTTTTAAAACTAAAGATTATTAAGACATTCTATTATTTTTTGGGAAAGGTGGTAGGATAGTTTGTAGTAGGATTCTATGGTCCAACCTGCAACATGTGGAGTAAAAATAGCATTTGGCATTTGAAGGAGTGAGATAAGGTCTTTTGGGATTTGTTTGTTGGAACATAGTTCATTGGAAAACTCCTCATATTCTAATACGTCAAGGCATACTCCTAAAACAGCTCCATCTTTCATCTTTTCTATCAGGTCTTTTGTTTTCACAACTTTTCCTCTTGAGGTGTTGATTATATAGATTGGTTTTTGAAACTGAGAGATAAAGTTGATGTCAACCAAATATTTTGTTTCTTTTGTTAGGGGTATGTGTAGGGAGAGTATATCGGTTTCTTTAAAAAGGGTTTCTAACGATACTTCATGGGCATAATGGTTGGAGTAGTTTTCCTTGTATTTGTCGTAGGCTATCACTTTGCAATCGAAGCCCAACAGTCTTTGAGCAAAGGCATTTCCCATATTACCATATCCAATTAGTCCTATTGTTTTTCCTTTTATTTCAAGTCCTCTATTTTCTTCTCTTCTCCATTGTCCAAGGCGGACTTGATGATCAGAAATTGCAATTTTGTTGAATAAACTTAATAACATTCCTAAGGCATGTTCTCCAACGGCATCTCTGTTGCCCTCTGGTGAGTTAAGACAAACAATGCCTTTACTTTGAGCATATTCTGTGTCTATTGCATCCATTCCTGCTCCTACCCTTGCAATACATTTTAGGTTTTTCCCTCTATCGATTACCTCTTTGTCTATTTCTATTTTACTTCTAACAACAATTGCATGGTAATTTTCTATTTCTTTTAATATATCTTCTCTTGAATAATCTGGCTTATGGTCTATTTGAAAGCCTGCATTAACAAGCATATCTATTAAAACTTTATGAGTTGTGTCAATTATTAATATTTTCATATCAGCTTCTGTTTATAATTATTTATATAATCTATAAAGTCTTCCTCGCTTCCGTTAAATGTGTTTAAATCAACCTTTGTGCTAATTCCACTTACTTCTCCCTTATGGGAATATTGCCAAAAACTCCAATGGTGATTTTGTGGTTCTGAACAAATTTTGCAAATCCATATTTCATATTGAGGGAAATATCCTTTTATATATTTTTGGTAGCCATCGAGGTTGGTGTAGATTATTGGTTTTATTGAGTAGAGTCTTTCTATTTCTTGAAGATAATTCTTGATTTCAACCCTAATTTGATTTGTTTTATAGAATGAGAAGTAGTTTCCGTGTCTTTCTACATCTAAAACTGGGGGAAAATCTAAATGTTCTATTGCAACATTTTTAATAAAGTTTTGTGCCTGCTCTTTGCCCGAGCTTCCAAAACGAAAGAAATGATAAGCTCCAATTAGAATATTGTTTTCTCTTGCTCCAATATAATTTTCCTTATATCTTTTATCCACAAAATCTTTTCCTTCAGTTGCTTTTATAAAGCAAAACTTAATATTATCATTTGACACTCTTTCCCACTCAATTTCATCCTGATGCGACGAAACATCAATTCCATAAACAGGGTATTTCTTATTGTCAATCACCACTCCCTCACAAGCATAGTAGTTGCGATAGTAATCAACAAAATAGTTATAGAAGAAATTAGCAAAAGAGAACAGGACAAAAATAATTGATATTACTATTGTCCATTTTATTAACCTCTTTTTATTTTTTTTCTTCATTTTATTGACTTAAAAACTATTCTGTTATTTTTTTAGCGAATTGTTTTTTGTTTATAAGGAAAGGACGTAGGTTGTCTATGCTTTGTTTATATTGTTTTTGAGTGTAGTAGTTTTGAGGAGATGTTTGCTTAACATTAAAACAAATAGTGTCGGTTTCGAGGTTGAAATCAGTTGTTTTTAGCCCTTGGAGGTTAAGTGAAGACATTTCCTTGTTAAATAACGCTAAAAAGTCTGACAAATTGGACTCGGTTACTAAAAAAATATCATCGAAGCCAAGTGCCTTGTTTTGCTTGTAGTTAAACAAAACGGTGTTGTAGGTCTTAACAGAGTCTTGATTGGCAAAACAAATAGTTTTCTTAATCAAACAACTATAGATTTCTTGGTCGTAGAAAATAAAGTAGGCAGGACGAATTTCAATAAAGTTTTTCCCCTCAGCCTTGTTTTTCTTAACCTGATTAACAAAGTCCTGCATTTGATTTCCAATATTATCGGTTATGGGTTTAATGTTGATGTTGTTATCTTTCACCTTGCTCAATGGAACAAGCATAGCTCCATATATGTTGTTAACAGTATCTTTAATTCTATATCCACTTACTCCATAAAGAGATGATATTACATAATCTTCTTTGACCTCATATTTTGTTGTTTTTATCTTTTTTTCTTCTTTCTTATCACAAGCAACAAATGTTATTGATAGAACAAAAGTTAGAATAGCTAATAGGGTTAGATTTTTTTTCATAATTTAATATTGTATTGTTTAGTTTATAATTCACATTCTGGATCATAATCGTCTAAGCGATTATTCCATAGATATTTTTTTGTTTCCTTCACAATTACTCCTGAAAGCAATAGCACAGAAATTAAGTTGGGGATTGCCATAAGGGCATTCATTGTGTCGGAAATATTCCATACCAAATTAAGATTGATAACTGCTCCAATAAACACAACAACAACCCAAGTTAATCGATAGTATTTTATTGTTTTTTTACCCCCCAAATATTCAATTGCCTTTTCTCCATAGTAGCTCCATCCAAGAATTGTGGAGAAAGCAAAAGTAATAATACCAATATTTAGAAGGAGACTTCCAACATAGGGCAATTTAGCAAATGCAGCTTGAGTAAGTAGAGCTGTTTTTGAAGCGTCAATGTCAGGGAATGCAACAACGGAGCTTACAATAACCAATCCTGTTAATGCACATACAACAACCGTGTCCCAAAATGTTCCTGTTGAAGAAACCAATGCTTGACGAACAGAATTGCGTGTTTGAGCAGCAGCTGCAATAATTGGAGCAGAACCTAAGCCACTCTCGTTTGAGAACAAACCACGAGCAATTCCAAATCTTGCAGCCATCATAACAGTTCCACCAACAAAGCCAGCCCCAGCAGCATGAGGAGAAAAAGCTGATTTAAAAATAAGAATAAGTGCATCATCAAGAAAGTGCCAATTCATAATTAAAATTGCAATACAACCAACAATATAGAATATGGCCATAAATGGAACTAATCTCCCACAAACCTTTGCAATACCCTTCACTCCAAAGAAAATAACTAAAATCACAAGAACCACTTCAATAATTCCTGTAACATAGTGAGGAACCTGATAAGAAGAAGATAAACAATCTGCAATTGCTTTTGATTGAACACCATTACCTATTCCAAAGGAAGCAAAAACAGTAAAAGCACAAAATATAATAGCAAGCCATTTCATTCCTAATCCCTTTTCAAGAGCATACATAGGACCGCCTAACATTTTTCCGTCTTCGGTCTTTTGCCTATACTTAACAGCAAGCAATCCTTCGGAATACTTTGTAGCAATTCCCAAAACTCCAGTTAGCCAACACCACAACACAGCACCCGGACCTCCAAGCGAAACAGCAGTTCCAACCCCTATTATATTCCCAATTCCAATGGTTGCAGCCATAGCAGTCATTAAAGCTCCAAACTGAGAAACATCTCCTTTTGATTTATCATCCTTAACGAAGGAAAGCTTGATTGCTTTTAAAATTTTTAATTGAGGAAACCTAAGGCGAACAGTCATATAAATATGGGTTCCAAAAAGCAGAATAATCATTGGCCAACCCCATAAAAAGCTACTAAGCTCAGAGAAGAAATTTTGTATCAAATCCATAAGATGTTTTTATAAATATATTTATAGATTTACAAAAGTAAAAAAAAAAGATAACAAAAAGAATAAAAGACAAAAAAAAGGGCAAGCATAATGCCCGCCCTTTCCATTAATCATTAACAATTAATCACTACTGAATAACCAAGCCTTTTGGCACAGGGTATTTGAATGCAAATCCAGCAGACAAAATAAAAGACACAAAATACATCAACTAAAAAAGAATTTTTCCTTAATATAAATCTTTTTTTCCTTAATATAAATTATTTTTTCCTTAATATAATTTCAATTAGATTAAATCTATTTTTTCAAAGAATAATATAATAATTCATCCCTAATCCCGAAGGGATTAGCCTCAATACAAAATAAGAAACATATTGAAAATAAGGGATTAATAAATAATGTTTAAGATTTATTATTGTATATTCATATTTTCTTTGTAGATTTGAACGCTGGAAAAAGCATGAACTAACACTGAATTCTAATCAAAAAAATATTATTATGAAAAAGCAAATTTATTTTATGTTATTCTTCTTAAGTATTGGGTTGGTCCTTTTTGCTCAAAATCCTGATAGGATGAAATTAGATAGCGTATCTTCAGAAGGAATTGCTTACTATACTTTTGGATATGACGATAGAGGCAATATGCTTTTCTATTATTCGAGTATGGATACTAATATCTTTACTTATGATGATAATAATAATATTTTAAGTGATACCTATATTGGATTTGCTCAAGATTCAAGATATGTTTATACTTATGATGAAAATAATAATGTTTTAAGCACAACTCGATTTAATCATTATACTGGGTCATGGGTTGAGGAGTCAAAGGTAGAGAATACTTATAATGCAAATAATATATTAGTTGATAAAATTGAATTTAGATATCAAGGTCAATGGCAACCCTTAAATAAATTAACTCATCTTTATGATTCTTTAAATTATCTTGTTAAAATACTGAGATATAATTTTAGTAATTCATCATGGAGTCATTATGCTAATTCAACTTATTTATACGATACTAATTATAACCTTGTTCTTACACTTGACAGTAGCAATTATGGTCCTTCTGGTAAAACAGAATGTACTTATGATGAAAGAAACAATAATTTAAGTAAGATTATTTATGAAAGAAATAGTATAACTGAATGGAAGTATAAAAATAAGGTTGAATCAACTTATGATATGAATAATAATACTTTAAGCACCATTGCTTTTCTTTTCTATAATGAAGCTTGGATGGAAGTTACAAAGACAGAATACACATATGATGTAAATAATAACTGCACCAGTATTACTAAACCAACCAGAAAAGAAGAGTATAGTTTTGACAGTAATAATAATTGTTTATCAGAGACTTCATCTACTAGGGAATTGAGTGATACAGTATGGACTTACATGGTTAGGCATAGCTATACTTACGATGAGAATAATAATAAGACAATCGATTTGATGACTCAGTATTATGATAACCAATGGAATAATAATTTTAAAACTGATTATATCTATGATTATTCTTATGATAGAGATGATTTAATATTACCTTTAGATTATTATAAGATGAATAATATGCTAACTATAGTTAATACTTATACATGGACTAATTATAATTGGGGGCTACCATATCCAAGCTCCTTTCATTACTCTCCAAAAAATATATCCTTAAATGAAATATCTGTTACTTATTCAATTGCCGTATATCCAAATCCTTCACAAGATTACATAAGCTTTAAATTACATGACAATAATCTTTATATAATTGAGCTTTATAATTCAAATGGATTATTAGTGTTGAGCACAACGACAAGGAGTAATTGCAGGGTAGATGTTTCATTTTTGGAAAGAGGAGTTTATTTCTATAAAGTTATTGAAAAAAATAAGACTGCTTTCTCTGGAAAAATCATTAAATTATAATATTATTTCTTTTTTTGTCTTTTCTCTTTCTTTAGTGCATTGTCTATAATATACAATATTTGACCATTAACACTTCTAAACTCATCGGCTGCCCATTTTTCGATTGCCTCCATTGTTTCTGCATCTAATCTCAAAAGAAAGTTCTTTGTTGGTTGTTCTTTTTTAGCCATCAACTCTGCCTTTCTTAGTTAATTTTTCAAGAGTCTCCTCCAAAGAATTGGGAGAATGAGTACCAATCATCTGCATTCTTGCCATAACAATATTTTTTACCTTTAATTTTAAACTAAAAACTATTGATAAAGAGTTCCTGTATTAACAACTGGCTTTGCCTGTTCATCGGCACATAGAACTACTAATAGGTTGCTTACCATTGCGGCTTTTTTATCATCATCAAGCTCTACTATCGATTCTTCTGAAAGCTTATCTAATGCCATCTTAACCATCGACACTGCTCCTTCAACAATCTTTTCTCTGGCTGCAATTA
>JAQUTD010000057.1 GCA_028709955.1 Bacteroidales bacterium
ACACTAATTTTTAGTATTCATCTTCATGAAAGAAAAAATCATCCTTTGTTGGGTAATCTGTCCAAATGTCTTCTATACTATCATAGGTTTCTCCCTCATCTTCAATTTCTGTAAGATTTTCAATTACTTCTGCTGGGGCTCCACTTCTTAAAGCATAATCTAAGAGTTCTTCTCGTGTTGCAGGCCATGGTGCATCTTCTAATTTTGAAGCTAATTCTAATGTCCAATACATTGTTTATAAATATTTTAAATTTTTTCTTCTAAATCAAAACTCCGCTCTATATTTTTTGCAAAAGTAATATTATTTCTTATACAAACAAATTTAACACGTTTTATTTTAATTTTGGGTATACATAATTAAATTTGAAATCTTATGGTTGCCATAGTATTTCTTCCTTTTTTCTATCTATCATTATCTTTCTTGCAATAACAAAGAGATAATCAGATAAACGATTAATAAAAATCAAAACTTGTGGATCAATTTCAGATTCATCATTTAATTTACAAATTAATCTTTCAGCTCTCCTACAAATTGCTCTGGCAATGTTAATTTCAGTTGAAATATAATATCCAGTTGGCAATATAAAGTTTTGCAGTTTCGGTAATTCTTTTTCCAACAAATCAATTCTTTTTTCCAATAAAGAAATGTTCTGATCCGTTATTGGAGGAATTGTTTTTGTACTACCTTTTTCGTTTGCAACAATTGCCTGTGCGCTAAAAATAATATTTATTATCGATAACAACTCTAATGCAATAGTATTAGATTCTACTTCTGATGTAGATTTCCCTAATTGTCTTTCTCTTTTTATAATAAGATCTCTAACAAGCCCTAAATGACAATTTAATTCATCTAATGTACCATAGCCCTCAACCCTTAAATCGTATTTAGGAACCCTTGTTCCTCCAACCAAGGAGGTAGTTCCCTTATCTCCTGTTTTTGTATAAATCATTATTAATTAAATATATCTTTCAACTGCTTTAATTTCAGGAATAGCTTCAATAACTGCTTGTTCAACTCCTTGTTTTAAAGTCATCATAGCATGAGGACAAGTTCCACAATGACCTTGAAGCTCAACATATACAACTTTATCATCTGTCATTTCAACAAATCTTAGATCGCCACCGTCATTTTGTAGATATGGTCTAATTTGTTCCAATACTCCTTTCACTTTCTCTTCTAATTTTATTTTTTCTTCTGGTGTCATGATATTTGATTTTTTATTGATTATTTAATTTATTATTAATTTTACGAGCCAAAGACAAGAAACTATTACTTTCAATTGAATCCGAATTCAAACTTATAGGATTTCCGTTATCATTTGTTTCAGAAATTTCCTTAGAAATTGGAATTTGTTCTAACAGTTCTATATCGAGTTCCTTAGACAATTTCTCGCATCCTCCCTTTCCAAAAATATAGTATTTATTGTTTGGTAATTCTTTTGGAACAAAATATGCCATATTTTCAACCAATCCTAAAATTGGAATTTTTATTTCATCACTTGTGAACATATTAACAGCTCTCCTGACGTCAGCAATTGATAATTGTTGAGCGGTTGAAACAAACACAGCCCCAGATAATTTAAATTGGCTGGATAGAGTTAATTGGATATCTCCAGTTCCAGGAGGCATATCAAAAATTAAATAGTCTAATTCTCCCCATAAAGTTTCTGAAACCATTTGAATAATAGTATTAGAAGCCATAGGTCCACGCCACATAAGAGCCTTTGAAGAATCAACAAAAAAACCAATTGACATCAATTTAATCCCAAATTTCTCAATTGGCAAAAAATGTAATTTACCATCAATCTCTTCTCCAAGGACTTCTTGATTTTCAATATTAAAAAGAGTAGGAATTGACGGACCATATATATCGACATCTGCCAGTCCAACTTTAAATCCAATTTTTGCGAGACTAATTGCAAGATTGGCTGCTACAGTAGATTTACCAACTCCACCTTTTCCACTACCAATAGCAACTAAAAACTTAACATTTAATAAGGCTTGGGCTATTTTTTGTTCTCTATCTTTTCTTTGTTCAAATATATTCATTTTATTTTGAGCTTACTTAATTTAAAAAAAACTAATTTTAGTCTTTTTCACTTTCATCATCATCGTCGTCGTCATCCTCTTCATCGTCAATCTTATCATCGGCATAATCTCCATGAACAAGAACAAAGGTATCCTTAGAAGGTTTTTCTTCTTCTTCTTCCTCTTGTTTGTCTTCATCTGAAAAGTCGTGACTCTTTGAAGCAATTAAAACTTCTTTGTCAAATTCTTCTTCCGTTAACTTTGCATCAACCTTCACATCAACTTTGACCATATATATTGTGTCTTCTGTTTCAAAAGGTACAACATAAATAATATCACCAGATGGCTTATTGATTTTTTGAATATGAGGAGCATAACCCTCAGGGTATGCTTTGCTAAATAATAACACTTGACTTTGATTTAGCTTATTGAAGCTAATAATAACTCTTGATTTGTTTACCTTTGGTTTCATATATTATGCAAAAAAATAATTTGCAATATTAGTAACTTTTCGTAACACAAATGATATTTATATGAATTTTTTCTCAAAAAAAGTTTTAAAGAGCGGAGTTTTACATAACTGTGATGCTCCCTGGTTTAATTTCTTTTTTCTCAATATTACGATATTCGAACTTGTAGAAATATGTTCCGATCGGAATATTGACAGCTTTAAAATTATTTTTATAATTTCTGCATTTAAAAATTATCTTGCCCCTATCATCAAAAATGACTAAACTATTATCTGGGAATTTTTCAACATTTTTAATAAAAAAAACATCATTTATTCCATCACCATTGGGAGTAATAACATTAGATGGCTCAAAATCAGGCATTTTTTCAACAATAGGTGATATTTTTTCATCTAAGAGAGAAGAATCTATATTAACGTGATTTATTTTTATTTCTGGATTCTTGTATTCAGAAAAACTTGTTGAATTAATTGAATAATTATTATTTTGTATTTCAATACTATTTTCGTCATTTACCTTAAAAATAGTGGAAAAATTATCTATGTTTATATTTTTACTATATTTTGAATTATTTATTTGATTTGTCTTTTCAACAATAATTGTTTTATCGTTATTAAATTCATGAGTTTTAACAATAGTACTTGGGATTTCCTTTTTAATTTGAATTGAAGTTAGTTCTTTCTTATTAGTATAGTTATCAACAGCTATGTATGTTCCAACACCTATAACTGCACATCCAGTAATAATTCCAAAAGTTTTTAAAAATGGATTTGATATTACATTTTTTAAGGCACTTATCTTATCAAAATTATCAACTATATCTTTTGATGGGTTATTGAGCTCAGATTCAAGTTTGTTCCATATGTCTGGTGCTTGAATCTGAGAATCCTTCAATTTACTAAATATTTTATCGATATTATTCATTTTCAATCTTTTTTCACTATTTTTTTTAAACTTTTTTTAAGTGCTTCCCTCGCTTTGTAGAGATTTGATTTAACACTATCCTGAGTCATATTTAACTCTTGTCCAATCTCCTTATTACTATATTGGTCTATGGCCGACATATTAAAAATTATTCTCAGAGATTTTGGTAGTTTTTGAACACAACCTATCAATTCTTGCTCAGAAAACAAATAATCGGACTCAAACATTTTGTCATAATTACTATATTCAACATCAATAAATAGCTCATTAGTATTATATTTCTTGTTTGCCTTATATGTGTTAATTGCGTTATTAATCATAATTTTTTTAATCCAACTTTCAAAAACATAACTCTTAAAATCTTGATCAATTTCAAACATATCAATATGTTTAAATATTCTCATCCATCCCTCCATAAGCATATCTTCTGCCTCTGAACTACTTTTGGAGTAGCGCAAACACAATGCAAACAGATAGTTTTTATAGCAATTAAATAATTTCTGTTGAGCTAAAGAGTCATTCTGTTTGCAAAGATTTATTAACTCTATTAAGTCGTCGTTTTTTTTCATAAATCACTTACAACAATAATAACAAATGTTTTTCAAAAAAAGTAAACACCAAAACAGTTTTTTTTATTTAATAACAATTATTTTTTCTCTCATAATAGTTATTTTGTCATCTGAAACAAAAGAAAGAACATACAATCCAGGGTTTAGAGTAATATTTAATTTGAGGTTATTAGCGCCTTTATTTATTTTAGATTTATAAAATTCTTTACCCAAATTGTCGGTTATAATTAAAGTAAAATCTGTTCTTAAATTTGAAAAATTAATATTAACTATATCTTTAATCGGATTAGGATATATTTTAATTTTAGGTTGATTCCTTTCTTGTTGATTTGCTATACCAATATTAGATTTATCCCCAATTGCCATAATATAATCACCTTCCCAAAGGGAATTAAGTGTAAGATATCCAGAAGTGTTGGTTGGGTTATTTGTTTTCACTGCAACCCAAGGAGAATTGTTGTCTGGACGATATAACAACATTAATGAATCTAATGAAGTATATTTACTAATTAAATCATTGTCAAAATTATTTGCACCTGAGACTATTTTATAATAGAAATTACCCTCAATCTGGCAATTTTCTAATCCCATTCCTTCAATAGTCCAATAGTGCTTTCTACTTATTCTTTCAACATCATTTGGAAGAGGGTATTCTTCATTTTCTCCAACCCAATGGAGCGTTGTTCTAAGAAAAATAGAATCAGGGTTTGATAATATATTAGCAAAGAAATATGTGTTAGGAAAATCAAATCGTCCTATTGAATCTATTGTTTTATAATTATCTAAGGTTGCATCAGCAATTTCTTCTTCCAAGTCAATAAAACAATTTATAGGACTAATATTAAGAATAATATTTTGAATTGTCGAAAGTCCAGAAAATTCAATAATTCTCTTTTCTTTATTCCAGTTTGCATCAACAAAAGTTACAGGAACTCGACTCAAACTACATCCTCCATTTAGATTTGCAATTGTTCTTTGATAAATTGAAATAGTTGCGATATTACCATTAAATTGTTTTTCTGTAATTTTATAATGATTATAACCACTATCCAGAACATAGAAATTGAAAAAACTGTTTAGGTCAATATTGGTTTCCACTGAAAGGAAATCTCTCATTTGAAAAGTATTAATAATTCCATATCCATAATTAGAAAGCATTGCTCTAACGGCTGGGAAAAAAATATCATCACCCAAATATCCTTTAAGGGTATGAACAACCGCCGCTCCTTTTCTATAAGTTGTTGTTGAATACACATCAGCACCTGTAACTCCATACAATATCCTATAACCCTCATTTATAGGTAGCTTATTTAGAACCATCTCCATATTATTTCTAAAATACTGTTTTGAATATTCTTTTCCATAATGTGATTCAAAAGAAATGTTTTCCGACCAACTTGTCCAACCTTCCTTAATCCACATATCTAACTCCGAATAGCCTCCCATATAATTACCAAACCAACTATGTCCTAATTCATGCACAATATTACTGTTATTGTCGTCACCCAGGCCTATTGCGGCACTTCTTGCCAAACTAATATTATCAACATGCTCCATGCTCCCTAATGGCGTAACACAATAACCAACCCTGTTGAATCTAAATTCTCCAAACTTAGATTCAAGGCCGTGAAAGGCATCTTTAATTAAATCAACCTTAGATCTAACAGCTGAGCTATCTTGTGGAAAACAATAGATATGTAATGGAAATTCATTTGCAATTCCATTAATGGTATCTTCAATCAAACAATAATCTGCAATAGTTACAGCTACCAAATAAGGAGCTATAGTTTGAGGGATTCTCCAATGCCACCTCAATGAAGAATCTGAAACGGTTGAAATGCTATCTAAAAGCCCACCACAAATAACTTTTCTATAACTTTCTGATGTAATGTTTAAATTAAATGTTGCCTTATCTGAGAACATATCCTGAGATGGGAACCAACTACGTGCAAAAGAATGTTGAGGATCCATAATTGCAACATTCAAAGAATAAATTAGTTCAGGATTATAATGAATTCCTCCCCAACCGTATAACTCTATCACCTGACCACCACTATACCAAATACAAACATCAATCACATCTTCATTTTGAATATTTTCAGGAATTGTAATACTAATATTGGGAGAATTGTAGTAGTAGTGAAAAGCAGGATTCCCATTAACATATACCGAATCAACTTGATGATTGAGTAAGTTAAGTTTAATAATATGATTAGTTGGATTAATAACCTTTGTTCTAACAACACAATAGCCTTTATGTTTTCCTTTAACAACATTATTTATATCTAAGTTAATATCATAATGTTGAACGTCTATTGAATCCGTTTGTCCGTATAAAAAGTTGAAGGACAAGCAAAGATAAATAAAGAATAATAGTTTTTTCATTGCCAATAAATTTATGATTAATTAAAGATTGACAAAGATACAATAATGTTTTAGAAAATGAAAAAAGCCATCACTTTTCTCAAAGTAGATGGCTAAAAAATTTATTATTATGTGTGACTAAGCTGGGATTCGAACCCAGGACCCCATCCTTAAAAGGGATGTGCTCTACCGACTGAGCTACTTAGTCAATCAATTTGCGAGTGCAAAGGTATGATTTTTTTCATTCCCACCAAATGATTTAATAACATTTTAATGATTATTTCTTCTAATTAACTTTATTTCAGAGTAATAATTAATCAAAAAAAAACTACAAAAAAAATTAATCACAAAAACTTGTAGATATTAAAAAAAGTCATTATCATTGCAAAAATAAATTAATTTATCATTATGGAGTTAGAAATAAATTTAAAAGAAGGGATGGGAGAACTATTGTTTGGTTCAAACATTGAAGACGTTATTAAAAAAATTGGATCTCCTTCCGAAGTAGAAGAGATTGGAGAAGATATTGATTACCCAACCACCATTCTCCATTATGATGATTTGGGCATAAGTCTCTTTTTTGATATTAACGACCACATAGTCCTATCATGCATTGATATTGACAATCCGGATTTAGTAATATTTGGAAAAAAAATAATTGGCTCAACTCCAAAAGAAATTGAAAATTTGATGATAGAGAACAAAATATTTAACGAAACCATGGAAAAGGAGGATTGGGGAGAAATGAGAATATCTTTTGAAGAATATAGTGTAGATTTTTATTTTATTGATGAGAAACTTGTATCGGTTACCTTTGGAAAATAATAACTATCCCATTTTCCCATCATTCATTTTTCCAAACATAGAATATTTTATCTATTTATCTCAATTTGATAATATAATGATTGAAAAAAATGAAACTTTTCCTAAACAAACCCTACGCAATAGGTTCTACATTCAATCTGCAAATGGAGTTATTATGATAAATATACCCATAACAAAGGAAAAATTGTATCGTCAAACTATTTCAGAAGTTAAAATTTGTTATAAAAATAATTGGAATAATAAAGCATTAAGAGCAATCTGTTCAGCCTATGGGAAAAGTCCATTTTTTGAATACTATGAAGATGATTTTAAGGAGTTTTTCTCCAATAAATACGAAAAATTATTTGATTTGAATTCTGATATACTCTTCTATTTCCAAAAACAATTTAAAATTGACACAAAAATTAGTATTACTGATGAATATTTGAAAATAGATAAAGATTTAGATTTCAGGGATGTATTTAATACTCAATACAATTCCACTAAAACAAACAAAAAACTAAATTTCACACCTTATATTCAATGTTTTAGTGACAGATTTGGATTTAATGAAAATCTTTCAGCTATTGATTTATTATTCAATTTGGGAATAGAAAGCATAAACTACATAAAAAAATATAATTAATATTTTAAAGTACAAATCAATTTATTATCTTTGCAAAATGAATAACTGATTAATATGATAATTTTTTACTGTTTTTTGATTTCCTTATTATTAGTGCTTTTCATTATGCCAATTTTCATTAGGCTGATGTTAAAATACAAAGTTTTTGATATATCGGGAGGAAGGAAAATCCATAAGGGATTAAAAGTTAATAGTGGGGGTGCTGTTATTTTTATTGCATTTGCTATTTCCTATCTTATTTCACTGCCCGAAATATCATTACATAACCCTCTTGATCTTGCAATTTGTTTTATTTTAATAATAACTTGTATTTTAGTTGTTGGCATTAGAGATGATATGAAATCATTAACTGCCAAAAACAAATTAGTTTTAGAAATAATTGCAATATTGTTTCTTTGCAAAATAGGCATTAGAGTTGATGGACTTTTTGGCTTTTTAGGAATATATGATATCCCAACGTGGCTAAGCTATTCAATTACCATATTTTTCTTTGTTGTAATAATCAACACCTACAATTTAATTGATGGAATTGATGGGCAATCTGCAACACAAGCCTTAATTGTTTATATTCCCTTGTTATTTTTTTTCCTATTTATTGTTCCAGGGAATGCATCAGCAAATTGTTTTGGGAGTACTCATTTTTGGGCAATAATTTGCGTAAGCATAATTGGTGCATTATTTGGCTTTCTATTTTTCAATTGGGAACCGGCCAAAGTATTTATGGGGGATACTGGGTCAATTTCAATTGGAATGATTTTAGCAAGCACTATGATTGCTGCAATCCAATACAATGGTGAATATGGAACAGAAATAAAAATATTTGGATCACCAATCATATCAAATTACGGAGTTGTTGTGTCTCTATTTTTCATCCCCCTTGCCGACACTCTTCGAGTTTTCATTTATAGAATAAGAAAAAAATGCTCTCCATTTAAGCCAGATAAATCGCATGTCCATCACTACCTTCTTAGAACAGGAGCTTCTCATTCACAAAGTGCATTAATAGTTTTATCTTTTTCCATTATTATTTCAACAATTGGAATAATCGCTTCAACTTTTATCTCAGATATAGTTTTTATACCTCTACTTATCATTCTATATTTTCTCTACATAAATGTACTATCCTACGTTACTAAACTACGATTAAAAAAAATGAAAAAAACAAGAATATGTCAGATAACAACATAATTGAGCCAAGAAAACCTATCATAAAGTTTGAAAACGCAATAATCTCTCAATCAAAAGTCATTTTAAGTGATGTGAATTTAGAAATTAATGAAGGTGAGTTTGTTTATATAATTGGGAAAACAGGATCTGGTAAAAGCTCAATTTTAAAAACAATTTATGGTGATATACCACTAAAAGAAGGTTTTGGAGAAGTTTGCAACATACCCTTATTGAATATTAAAAAAAGGAATATTCCTCTCCTTCGTAGAAAATTAGGAATAGTATTTCAAGATTTTCAACTCCTTCAAGACCGTAATTTATTTAAAAACATAGAATTCATCCTTAAAGCAATTGGAATTAAGGACAAAATGGAAATAGAAAATAAAGTAAATTTAGCATTAGAAAATGTTGGTCTTTCGGATAGAAAAGACGATATGCCCTACAAACTTAGTGAGGGAGAGATGCAAAGAGTTGCAATTGCAAGAGCAATAGTAAATCAACCTGAGCTTATTATTGCAGATGAACCAACAGGAAACCTTGATCCAATTACCTCAGAAGAAATTGTAAAACTCCTTCTAAAAATCAATCAAGAATTTAACACAACAATTTTAATGGCCACCCACGACTATCTCGTTATTGAAAAATATCGTTCAAGAGTTATTTGTTGTGAAGACGGAAAGCTTATTGCTTAATATTCTTTTGTTTAGTGACCTTAGAATAATATCCCAACTTATAAATATCTAAAAGACACAGATTAGGATGCTTACTTTTAAGGTTCTTTTCAATTGTTTTTTGCATCACTCCAAAACAATAAGCACAAAAGGAAGTTAGACCAAACTTATTGATTATAAAGTATGTTTTAACAAGTTTGATATCAAAAAAGTCTTCAATCTTATATTTTTCATCAACAATATTTACCAAATTATCAATTGAGTTGCGAGTGTTTTTTATAAAATCATTAGCATCATAAAGTCCAATATGAATAATAGGGTTCTTAATGATTTTGAAACTAAATCCTTTTTTCTTCAATTCAATTCCAAAAGCGGTGTCCTCGTGACCATAACCAATCATAGTCTGGTCGAATCTTGTGGAGTTAAAAACCTCTTTCTTAATTAAGAAATTGTTGGTCATAAAACTCTTAGCATTAGTCTTATTACATTTTGATTCTCTCTTATTACCATAAATCCAATGAAGAAAATGACGACATTTAATTTTATCCCTCTCAGGGTAAATTCTTCCACCACAAACCACATCGGCATCATCCCTAAACTTATAGTATAAACTTAAATAATTCTTTGATGCAATTTCTCCATCACAATCCAAAAAGAGCAAGTAATTGCCCATAGCTTCATCCACCATAAGGTTTCTGATGGCAGACCTACCATAATTTATAGAAAGCCTTTTATAAATAACATTATCTAAAGCAGATAAAAGGCTATTTTCTTCAAAATTTATGGTTGAACAATCATCATAAACCCGAATTTCAAATTCAATATCAAGTTTCTTAGCCTGCTTATGTAGTTCGTTACATAGCTTAGAGCAATTAAAATTGTATGTAGGTATTAAAATTGATAGCATTTATTTTACAATAGTTAATAAGTCAATAATTTTCTTTTCTTCCTCCTCCCAACACAAAATTTGTTTAGCTTTCTTTGAGTTTTGAGAATATAAATTCATCCTTTTTTCATCACCCAAAAGAGAATTAATCGTTTTAGATAAATAAATTGGGTTATGATTAGTTATAAACTCTCCACAACTAAACGTCTCAACAATAGGTTTTATTTCACTTAAAGGAGTTATTAATATTGGAATTTCAGCATGGATATACTCAAATAGCTTATTAGGAAGACTTATTGCATAGTTTAAATTAGTGTCTTTATCCAACGAAAGCCCAATTGTGGCATTAAAAGTATATTGCATCATATTTTCAAAAGGGAGTCTGTCAATAAAACTAATCTTATTATTAACACCAAACCTGATTGACAATTGTTTCAAATTTTCATAAATATCCCCGCCCCCAATAATGTAGAGATAAGCATCCACCCACTGCATACATTCAACAAGTTCTTCCATCCCTCTTTCAATATTACAACCACCCCCCTGCCAAACAAGAATAGGAAGATTTGGCATATTCAAATCATCCTTAGACATAGTCCTTTTAGCAAAATCTCTCTTAGGACAATTTCTAACAACCAAGCTCTCGATACCATATTCTTTTTTAAAATAATCTTTAATAGGATCACAAACAGTAATAACATATTTCAAATGAGGGAGAATCCCTCTTTCAAGTTTTTTCCAGAACCATTTAGCTAAAAGATTGTATTTAAGTTCAGGGACCTCAGTAAAATGCTCATGCGAATCATAAATTAAAGGCTTATTCCTAATTTTAGCAACCAAGAAATTAGCAGCTAAGGTATCAAGGTCATTAGCCCAAAGCAAATCGAACTTAAAGAAAATTAGTTTAAAGAAAAGAGAAATATTTAAATTTGCATAAAAAAGAAAACCCTTAGAAAACCAAAGCCTTATCCTCCTATATCCATAAGGCCTTTCATTCATATCAGGACTACCCTTTCTCACCCTGCCAATAAGCATAACCTCATAACCAACATCAATAAGACTCCTACAAGTCTTGTCAACCCTATTATCAGTCACCAAATCATTACTAACAGAAACAAAAACCTTTCTCATAAATAAAAATAAAAATAATAGGCAAATTTAGAAAAAAAAACGCAAGAAACTAATA
>JAQUTD010000160.1 GCA_028709955.1 Bacteroidales bacterium
ATACTTATTCATTATTAACTCTTTATTCTATTTTGCAAATTTACAGATTTATTTTTTACTCATCTGTTTTATGTTCATATTCTTTTAATATTGTTTCATTTTACTGATTGAAAATCCTTATAATAAAGGAGTGCGGGATAGTACATATCCCGCACGACCAAATTATAAACGCAAATCTAAAAATCGGTTATATGTTTTAATTTGTTTTTATGTACTTTTGCAAAATGAATTACGAGTATTTTATTGCAAAGCGTTTGGCTAAGAAAACGGGGAAAACTTTTTCTCGCCCTATTATTATTATCGCTACTCTTAGCATAACTCTTGGTATTGCTGTAATGATACTTTCTATTTCAATTCTCCAAGGGTTCAAATCGGAGATTAAAGAGAAAATTATTGGCTTTGGCTCTCATGTGCAAATTGTTCCTTATAATATCAAATACTCCAACGAATCGAAAGGGATTAGTTTCTCTGAAAATGAAAAGAAGAAGATATTAAATATTGAGAATGTCAAGTCTATACACCCTTTTGTGTCTAAAGGTGGAGTAATTAAAACAAAAACTGACTTTCAAGGAGTAATTTTAAAGGGTGTTGATAAGGATTTTGACACAAATTTCTTTCATCACTATCTTAAGAATGGAAGATTTATTAATACTTCTATTTCTCAAAACAATGAGGCTATTATTTCAAGACCCATTGCCAATAAACTGGGGTTGAGTTTGAATGATAAGCTTAGGGTTTATTTCTATCAAGATAACAATTATCGTGCAAGAGCTTTTAATATTGTTGGAATTTATGAAACAGGCTTAGGTGATTATGATGAAAAGGTTGTGGTTTGCAATATTGGTCAGGTTCAAAGCATTAATGGTTGGGAATCAGATAGAGTTGATGGATATGAGGTTTTGCTTAAAGACTTTTCTTTAATTGAAAAAACTGCTGATGATATTTATTATTCTTTGGGACAAAATAAAACAATTCAGACAATTGATGAAATTGAACCCAGTCTTTTTACTTGGCTCGATTTATTGGATAGTAATGTGTTTGTGATTTTAGTTATTATGATGTTAGTTTCTATCGTTACAATAACCTCAACACTTCTAATAATTATTTTCGAAAAAACCAATACTATTGGAATTCTAAAAGGGCTTGGAGCAACCAATAGAAGTATTTCCAAAATCTTTCTTTATAATGCAGGCTATATTATTTTAAGAGGATTATTATTTGGAAATATTCTTGCCATAGGCTTAGGCTTCTTGCAAGATAAGTTTCATATAATCAAACTTGACCAAGATTCTTATTTCCTAACATCAGTTCCCATTGAAATATCTATTATACAAATAATAATAGTTAATATCATAACCATTCTAATTTGTATAATTGCACTCTTACTTCCAGCAAGAAGCATAAGTAAGATTTCCCCAATAAAAAGTATTCGTTTCGATTAAAATATATTCCTTTGTTTACTTTTATTTTGAATTTATCGTTTATGTTTCTAACCGAGATAAAAGTAAAATAATGTATTTAAAAATAGAGTAAGGAAAAAAATATTTTTATTAAGGAAAAATTCTTTTTTATTAAGGAAAAAAGTTTTTTTATTAAGGAAAAATTTTGAGTAAGTTTTTTTGTCAGAATCAGGATTAATTCTGCATTACTATATTTATCCCAATCAAGGAATTTTAGTATTATTGGAGTACAAAAATACTTTAGCAAAATAATTGTTCTTCTTTTTGTTTACTTTTCTAATAAAAGTATTGTTTATATTTGTATCCAAGATAATTAATTGTTCAACAAATTAAAAAAGAACAATATGAGAAAAATAGTTTTAATAATAGTATTTATCATGATAGGACTTCAAGGTAAATCACAACAAGTATATGATACAATAATTTATTATCCGCCAGCAGTATTAAACTGTCCAATGTGGATGGATTCGGTGGAGTTAAATAACCCTTTAGACCCTTCAAGCAAATATAGTGTTTTTTATCATTATAATTTAATGAGACGAACTTGTGTTTCATTAAACTTACCTATGACTGATACTTACGCTCCTGTAATAGGTCCACAAGATACAAACTATATAAACACAAGAGCATTTGCTCAACCTTATCACTTAGACTCAGCAGTTTTGGTTATTGGTGTTGCAGCAAAGGTTGGAGGAACAAAACCAGGAATGAGTCCAGTTTATAATTATTTCCGTTTAATGGATTCAACAAAAACTGAAATAGCTACTGTTCCTGTTCCTCCTTTTGGTTCTGGACAAGTTACATCAGTTTCACCACTTTGGCAACTTGCACAAGGGAAATACTATTTTAATAATCAAGTAATGTTGAAGGATTTTTATATTGCTGTAGATATGCCCACTGGTCAGGAATATACTCAAGGAGGATCTGAGTATTGGTTTGACCATACGATATCATTTACCGATGAGGTTTGTTTGAAAATAGATAGAGGTTGTTATGAGGGAGAATATCCTTATTTCCTAAGAAGGAATGCAACTCAATGGACAAGGTTTGATAATGATTCTCTTTATAAGTATTATAGAAAGAAACATATAGGTTGGTTCCCAAT